>CAYQKJ010000026.1:0-1148 GCA_964418195.1 uncultured Methanosarcinales archaeon
TGAAATAATAACGGTTGATAACTGTTCTCAGGACGATTCTATCAGTTTTGTTAAAAAGAACTATCCTAAAATAAGAATAATTGAGAATAATGTAAATAATTATGCAAAAGCAAACAATCTAGGAATAAAGAATTCCACGGCAGAATATATTGCAATATTAAATAATGACACAAAAGTTGACAAGAACTGGTTGATTGAGCTTATAAAAGTAATAAGCAAAGATAAAAGAATCGGCGGTGTGGGAAGCAAGGTTCTTCTAAAGAATGGCAGGATTGACAACGCAGGTATCATAGAATTCCCAAACTTCTATTGGCAGCAGCGGGGCTATAATGAATTGGACAAAGGGCAGTATAATAAAATTGAAGAAGTGTATGCTTTATGCGGCGTCTCAATGCTCTTCAGGAGAGAATGCCTCAATGACGTCGGATTTGAAGATGAGGATTTCAATATCTACGTAGAAGAAGTCGATTTGGCGCTGAGATGCAGAAGAAAAAGGTGGAAATTGATTTATGTTCCAAAAAGCCTGCTTTGGCATGAACACGGCGGCACAATAAAGATAAATTCTGATTTCTTCATTTTTCATACAGAGAGGAATAGGCTATATTTTGTGGCAAAGCATTACCCATATGAACTTCCAAATGCAATTTCCACAACGCATCTCTTCTACAAAGATATAAAGCAAACCCATCCATTTTTGTTTAAGCTCCTTCCAGATATTTTCAAAAAGCTTCTAAAGGAGCAGGGCAAGGAAGTGCTTTCAAAAGTACTCCCTGAAATTTATAAGAGGATAAGAGAGATTACTGATTTTGAGAAATACGATTTTCTGAGAGAGGCGCTTGAAAAAGAGGCAACAGAAGGCACTTTGAAAAATGAAATTGAGAATTTGAGAAGTGAAAAAGAAAATATAAAGCAGGAATATGAAAAAGCAAGAGAAGAAGCAGAAAGGTATAAAGAAGAATTGATGGGTAGCCAGTTAAATTTAAGGGAACGTGAATTTCAAATAGAAAGATTAAACCTTGAATTAAATGACACTAAGCTTGAACTGAACTGCACAAAAGAAGAACTTTACTCAAGAAAGGCTGAACTGGCACTTATTAATACAAAAAGTATGGATATGAACACAAAATTAATTGAAGCGAATAAAAAAT
>CAYQKJ010000026.1:1248-8287 GCA_964418195.1 uncultured Methanosarcinales archaeon
TAGAACAAAACCAAAGAGAACTGCAGCAAATACAACAACAATTGAACAATAAGAAAATTGAAGCGAATAAAAAATTAGAACAAAACCAAAGAGAACTGCAGCAAATACAACAACAATTGAACAATAAGAATATTGAGTATGAAAATTTGCATCAGGAAAATGAAAATCTGAAATTCGAACTTACAAGGAAAAAAAGAGAGATTTATAACTTTTATCATTCAAGAGGATATAGGTATCTACTTGGACCTATTGACAAGGCACATAGAAGATTAAGAAATTTGGGCAGGGTTAAAAGGAAAAAGCAATAGAGGCAGAGGACATTAACAAAAAATCTCATTCTGGCAAGAGATTGCATTCCACAATCCTTTTATAAATCTCGTCTGCAATAATACTGTAAGCGTAGGCATTTGGATGACGGTCTAAAGGATAGGAAACTACTTCTTTAAGAAGATTTTTTTGTTCATAAATGGGTGTTAAATCCAGAAAACACCAATTTCTTTCCGCAGAAATATTTTTCAGCGCATCAAGCTGTTCTTTTCCGTACAAAAATTCCTCTGCTGGAAAATAAACTATCATGACACTGAGATTATTTTCTTTTGAAATATTATAAAGTTCGTCCAATGGCTGTTTGACTATTGCAAAAGCCTCTTCAAATGACATATTTTGCATTTCATTGTGCAATAATGTGAAGGCTTCTTCATGAATTTTATAGTCCCAAATAGTGAAGGTAATATTCTTTTGCTTATATTCCCAAACCAGAACCTGCTTTAACTCCGAAACGCGCGTAATATTTTCTATATCATTGGGAAGATAGCCTACCAAAACAATGTCAGGGTGATATTTCAGTCCCTTCTGCTTTAACAGTTCGATCTCCTGGTAGGTGCTATAAGCGCCTACGCCGAAGTTTAAAACCTCGTAATTAAAATCTTTCTTATTCTCGTTTAATTTTTTTTCCAACACTTTTGGATATGTCATGCTGATATTAATAACTTCTCTAATTGTAAAAGAATCCCCTAAAGCAATTATTCTAAAGGTATGCTCTGACTTCTCAAGAGAAAAATCCCTATCACGGAACCCATCATGGTTAATACTTACTATTGAAGGAGGCAATTTAGCACTATAACCTTCATAAACTACGATCGTATCTGGAATCAGCTCAAAGTTCAGAATAGAATTATTGGAAAGTCTTACATAGCTGTTGTTATACTTAAAATTTGAATGTGAAATTTCAGAATCATGAAGATACAAGATAATCAAAATTATTGAAAGTGTGATAAGAGCGGCTAAAAAAAATTTTTCAATTGCTGAAAGTTTCATATGCTGTAATTTTACCATTTTAAAGCGCTCTGAGTCTTGAATTCTCTAAGGCAATGGATAAATAAAATAAGGGATATTTTCCTGCGACTTGGAAAGGGAAATCAATTTGATAATCAAAATAATTAGCAGTATTGCTATTGAAATCAGCCACCACTTGTACTTTGCGATAAAAACAAGGGCAGCTTGAACATTTTTTGAGATATATGAATTTTTCAAATTATCACCCTATTAATCTGGTTCTAAATTAAGAGTTTATATACAAAAAATCATATTATGTTCTCTTAGTTTATTATGCCTTCTTCTTTTAGTTCCTCAAAGGTATATTTTGCATAGAGGCGATTGGCATAAGCTGTGGGATGCCCGTCCCATTTGCTAAGCTGGATTTGAGCAGGACCCTCTCTTTGGTTTATATCATGCAGGTTTATAAAAAGCCATCCATTATTTTTGCTAAGCAATTCCAATTCCTGCGTTTGTTCCTTAAAAAAAGGACCATTGGAGCAATCATAAAATAAAATAATTACGGAAAAATTCATCTGCTCAGACAGGTTTCTCAGTTCAGCAAGCGGGATTGCTACTTCCTGCCACGCCTCCTCGAAACCGATATTTTCATATGCCTGATTGATTTCATTCTCATATGAGTTAAGGAGTTGTTCAACGTATCTGGTGAAGTTCACAGCATCTGGATTCGTCTGTACTTTTGAAAATGTTTTGTGAATAAGCGTATAATCAAAATTGGCATTTAAGATGTCATTGCCAAGATATCCCAATATTACTATATCCGGCTTATATTTCAGTCCTTTTTCTTTAAGCATTTCTACTTCTTGCTTTGTATTGTATCCAGGCACTCCAAAATTCAGGACTTCATAATTATATCCCAGCTTTTTCCCATTCAAAAGCGACTCCAGCTGCTTAGGGAAAGAATCATTCAGCTCAACACCCAGCCCAAAGACAAAAGAATCGCCCAGAGCCATAATCCTGACAGTATTGTTAGGTTTTTCAACAGAAAAATTCCTATCTCTAAAACCATCCGAATTAATTGAAAGGGTAGTAACATTCAATCTCACGATATGGCCATCATACAAACCAACAAAATCCGCTTTCAGATGATTCACTAAAACAGAATCGTTTGAATGCTCAGAATACTGAGGATTAAAGCGGGGAGGTTCCAGATTACCTGAACCGGAACTAGAAACATTGTTAACAGCATCAGAACTGCCAGAATGCGCAGTCGCATAACGCTCACGCGCATAAACATAAACAATAGATAAACATAAGAAAATCACGATTAAAGTCAAAAAAAATTCAATGTTTAGTCGTTTTTTCATTTTGAATGCTTTTTAACCTTATTTTAAAACCTTTTTTTGCCTATTCAGTCTCTCTTAATGCAGGGCGATTTCATTTTTTGTCTTTAAATATTTATCTTTTCTGGTTTAATAGTGTTTTTCAACAATCTTCTGGTATGCGTATTCTGCGTAGATCTCATTGGCAGTTTTCGAGGGAGATGGGCTTGACGGGTGAATTGTCTCGTTCTGAAGGCGGAATGTTGTCCAATATAATTCTGAGAGGTCTATGAAGAGCCATCTGTTCTTATCGCATAACTGGCTTAGCGCGCTTATCTGTTCAGTTTCATAAGGGCCAGTGTTTGGGAAGTACATGACGATTACTTTTATGCTGCGCTCATCCGCTATTTTTTTAAGCTCTGCAAGAGATTCATTGACACTTCTCCACGCCTCAGGGAAAGGCTTTGCTGTGATCTCTGAGAATATCAGATCATACTCAGCGATTCTGTATTCAAGTTCGGAGATATTGCTTCTGGAAATATTTTTTGCTGCGTAGGATTCATCAATCTGCCGTTCAATCTCGCTTTTCCTGGTGCTGTTAACGAGGTCATTTGAGAGATAGCCGATGAATATCATATCAGGATTGTATTGCAGCCCTTTTGCCTTGAGGAGCTCAATCTCCTGTGCTGTGCTGTATGCAGGAACACCGAAGTTCAGCGGCTCATATCTGCAAAAAAGCTTATTCCTATTCAGCTTGGACGCAAACTTGTATGAATATGTGTCCTCAATTTTCAGCCCGTCTCCAAAAGTGAATGAATCGCCAAGAAAGATAATCCTGGGTGAGCAGCCCTTGGATAAGGAAGTCTCTTTCCCGCGGAATCCTTCCTGGTTTATGGAGATTAAGTATTCTGGAACAGGAATCTGCATAGTTCCCCTGCTCTTAATAACTGCGCCGGGATTCAGCTCGTAGATCAGGAGGGAATCATTTGAAGGCCTTGTCAGGGGCTTGTTATTTGGGATAGTCTTATCAAATTGCAGAGAGTATTTGCATAATCCGATTTTTTCCCCTGTTCTCTCAAGAGCGCCAGAATAAAAAAGCAATGCAAGGATTATGGATATATTGAGCAGAATAAGCATGAATACTGCGAGTTTAAATTTTCCGGTGTTCTGCATTTTAGCCTGATTTAACAATGGGCTTTATTGCCTCATAAATCTCTTCCGCCATTATTGAATATGCTTCCGGGGTTGCATGAGTATCATATCTGTCAAGGATCATTGAGTTTATTTTTTTGGCTGAATATGTGTCTTTCGGATAGATAAACAGCCATCCCCTTGCCGCGCATGTTTTATTCAGCATATCCACCTGTTCATCAAAGTGATAACCATCTGCAGGCAGCATAAAAACAGCCACAGAGAAATTATTTTCCTTGCTTAGATTATCAAGCTCGGAGAATGCATTTTCAACGTGCACCCATGTTTCATTGAAAGGTTTTGAGTTGATTTCAGAATAGATTGTATCAAAGATTTTTCTGTGAACGCCGATATTATTGACAATGTTAGAGCCATCTGTAGTATTATACTCTTCCATCATTATTTCAGCAAGAATTCTTGAGTAAAGCTTTTCATCAATTATGTCATTGGAAAGATATCCCACAATCACAATGTCGGGCTTGTACTTAAGCGCCTTGTCCTTGAGAAATTTGACTTCCTGGAAAGTGTTATAGCTGATCACTCCAAAATTCATCACTTCATAATTCATGCCTGCTGTTCTGGAATTGAGGATGGATTCAAGCTTTTTCGGGTAGCTGTCTTCTGATTCAACTCCCATTCCAAAGGTGAATGAATCGCCGATGACAGCGATCCGGTATGTGCCATTTTTCTTTTCAATCGGATATTCATGGTCCCTAAAGCCTTCTGAATTTATGATAACTGTTGTTTTATTTAAGGGCGTGATGAATCCATAATAGTCAAATGTTCCTGGTTTTAATTCTGAAATCAGGTCAGAATCATTTGAGCTGATTATGAAGTGTACGCCCATCTTTGATTCTTCATTTTTTGTGATCTTTTTTGGCGTCTCAAGCTGGTGCTGGACAATCATCAATGCAATAAGCGCAATGAGCAGTATTGAGTTGGCAGCCATGAGAATATTCCTTGATTTAGTGTATGATTTTTTCATTATCTCAGCCAAATATCGGGTAAATGAAGTATCTTGGCGCAGAATTAATTGCGATTATCTTAAGCACAACAATAAGTATCAGCCCAAGAAGCAGTATGATCAGAAGAAAAAGAAGCCAGTATCTTGCAATGAAGTGCATGATGCTGTTTTTGCGGTTTTTGCATTTTTTGCTTTCCTTTTTTTTAATGTTCATCTTAGCCTTTTTAGCTCTGAGTTAAGCATATTTTTGCAGTCAGATATCTCTGCAAGAGTATTGCTGTTTTCTCTTAATGAATCTTTGCTTTTATTATGCCGTGATTTTTTTTGCAGGAAAATTCTCGCCCGCTCCTGCTTTATCCTGTTGATTATACGGCTTTTTAGGTTTCCCATTTTTCTCATCACAACCTGCTTTTCTTTTTTTGATTCAAATACCTGGTCATAGCAGCTCATAAGACAGCCGGGGCATTGCCCATTTTTTGCCAGATTTCGCATCTGCCGGAATTTCTCCGAGTTCCATATTGCCATGAAGCCCTGCTTTTTTATGTTGCCAACAGGCTCTTTTAGGTCCCAGCACGCAAATATGTTTCCTGAATTGTCTATTGCACAGCTTTTTTCAGGCGCTAAGCATTTTTTGACTTTAAGCGTTCCAAGGAAATAATCCGGGATTAAGAGTAGGTAACTCTTCGGATTTATGCTTACCCCGCAGTACTCTGCAAATTTTATTGCCTTTCTTATTTCTTCATTCAATTGAGGGATTTCCTTTTCAGTTATCATAAACTCGCTGGCGCTTTTGCCTTCAGCAAGAAATCCTGCTGAAAATGGCTGGAACTTGACTGTCGTTGCGCCAGAGTCTATTGCAAGCTCAATTATATAGCTCAGGTATTGGTAATTCTTGCGGGTTATAGCCATGGCAATTGTGGTTTCTATCCCTGCCTGTCTAAGCAGTCTTAATCCATTGATGGCTCGCCTGAAATTGCCTTTTCCGCGCATATAATCGTGAATTTCCTCAGGTCCTTCTATTGAAACATTCGCCACTCTGAGTCCAGATGTTTTTAGTTTTTTAGCAATTTCTTCAGTGACAAGAGTGCCGTTTGTAGGCATGGAAACATTGAAACCTTTTCTTTTTGCGTAGGATATTATCTCAAAGACATCCTTTATGAGCAATGGCTCTCCTCCTGAAAGCACAAAATTCCTTGCGCCTGCGGATGATGCCTCATCAATAAGCTTTTTGTAATCAGGGAGCAGAAGCGTGTCTTTGCCGCTGCTTACAGGGATATCGCACATTTTGCAGTGAAGATTGCATTTTCCTGTTGCTGAGATTATAATGTCAGTCGGTGCCATTTTTCATTTCTTCTCAATTAACATTTTTTCAAATTTATTTATTTCAGACAGAGCATCTGAAAGGAGTTTCTGTTTTTCCTTCTTTTTAATTCCTGATTTTCGGATATCCTCAATCAATGCTCTGGTTATTTTTTCAATGCTGTCAGCAGAAGGGCGCGCCCAGCAGGTCTGTAGGCAGCTTTTTGTGCATTGCTTCATCTTCAGGCGCTCAGCAGAGGCTCTTTCTGAGGTCCATGCCTTATTTACTCCTTCTTTGGCATTTCCAAAAGTGTCTCCGCAGGTCTGCATGTTGCCGTCAGGCCCGATGTTCAGGAATTCAAACGGGTTGCACTGCCAGTCTTTGTGCAGGTCCTGCCCCCTGAAGTATTTCAGAAAATACGCTGGATCATGGAGAAATGCGACAAATCCGTGCCTGTTATGATATGCTGTTATTTTCTTCATCTGGTTTTCAAATATTTTTAGGGAATTTTCATCAGGCCAGAGCGGGCTTCTTGAAGTTGTATTCTGCATATCCGTCTGGTTGACGATTACAGGATGATACACTATCACTTCTGCGCCCAGCTTTTTTGCGAGTAAGAGGATATCATAAAGTTCAGGAATATTCTGCTTCATCATTGTTGTCCATGCGGAGATCTGGGGGCCATGCCCGTTGTTTTTCTTCTTTTTCTGCGCAAGGAGCATTATTGCTTTCTTTGCTTTTTCAAATGAGCCTGGAGCAACTCTTATTGATTCATAAGTTGCTGCAGTCGCTCCGTCAAATGATATGGCAATGTTTTGGAGTCCTGATTTAACTATCTTTTCTGCCAGTTCCTCATTAATCAGCTGCCCGTTGCTTACAACTTCTGTTGGAAGTCCTATTGAGTGTGAATATTTTATCAGCTCAAAGATATCTTTTCTTAAGAACGGCTCTCCGCCGGTAAATAATATTGACTGGTCGCCTCCATAT
>CAYQKJ010000027.1:0-8212 GCA_964418195.1 uncultured Methanosarcinales archaeon
ATGCTTTAGTGTTTTCGGAAGGTTTATAAATATCTTATTATCTCTAAGAATCCCGGTGAAAATATAGCGGATAGAAAAATAGAAAATAGGAAGAAATTAAAATTCAGCAAATTCCTGTTTGAAAAACAGGGGAAAAGAATTCTTATACCCATTCATCGTCTACTAATACAATATCAATATTCTATCATTATATGTTCTTTGAATTATACCGACCAGAACAATCTTGAGGTGAATTATTGTGAAAAATAATGCAAGAATAAAATTTACAAAGGATGAAGTTGATAATATAATAGATGAATTTAGCATAAATACAGATGTTGAAAGAATTCCACTTAAGTCAGTTTCCTGCAAATCAGATATTGAGCTTTACAGGATAAAGGGCAAGGAATACAGATGCTTCATAATCGACTCTCCAGAAGCAAGGGAGATTGCGTGCAGGCCTTCTGTTGTAGGAGCTGAAATTGAGAAGCTTTCAGGGAAGCTTGCAGCAAAAGCAGGCCCTGCAATTCTTGAGACAGGTGCCATAACGAATCCAATAATATTTGAGCATATCCTCAGGGCATCGGTTGGCTATCATCTTCATGATTTTCTTATTCGTTATTTCCTTAGCAACGACAAAAAAAACACGAAGATTTTCCAGACTTGGATAAGGACGAGATATACTTATCCGTCATACAAGGACCACAACGAACCTGAAAAGACACTTGTCTCCACATTTGAGGATTTCTCAGCGCTTGATTCTATTCCTTCAAAGGCAGCAGACCTTGTGGTGCAGGACACAATTGCATCTGGGAAGACCCTGGAGTTCTCCCTTGGAAGGGCTTTCGCAGAGGCAGAAAAACGAGATATAAAAATAAAAAATGTGATTTTCTACGGATTCATTGCAGAAAAAGGATTGGATTATGTCTGGAAAAAAATAAAATCAAGGAGTGCGAAGATGTGCGCCTTTGCAATATCAGACCTTACTCCGCTCTGCAGCAACAATTACGACATGCCGCTATACGGGCCTGATGAACCGCTTTACAATGAAAAGGGCACGCTGAAGAATCTTGGGGCGACAATACCAAGAGACGCGTTTGAAAGATATGCAGAGCTTTTCATACCAGGGCTGGACCAACCAGGGGATTTCTCAGCAAGGCTTCTCAAGCTTTACAACGGGAAAAGTTTTGAGGAAAGCGAAATACCTATACATCTCAAGAGGTCTTATGATTACCTAAATAGGATTGAAAAGCTGCTGAAAGAGGAAATGCCTATGCTTTACAGGAAAACATCTGAAAGAATATCTGAAGAGAAAAAGAAACTTGCATATATGATGGAAATGAATAAAGAGAGAGAAAAGAGATGAATGAGCAGAGCGCAGGCGGAATAATAAGAACAGGAATGGTAGCTGTAGCTAAGAACTTCTCAGGCCACTATTCATTTCCGAAAGGGCATCTGAAAAAGGGGAAACTCTGCTTGAGGCAGCATACCGTGAAATAAAAGAGGAAACAGGGCTGCTGAAGAAGGATTTAAAGCTGATAAAGGAGCTTGAAACCTATTCAAGGCCTGATGGTGGCTCAGGCAGGATGAAAGACATCCACATGTTTCTCTTCACAACAGAAAAGAAGGAACTAAAGCCCTTAGACAAGAATAATCCAAGCGCTGAATGGGTGAGAATTGAAGATGCTGCAGCAAAAATCTCATGGCAGCAGGACAAGGAATTCTTCCAAAGGCATTTAAGTGAGTGCAATTTGTTATAACTGGCTAAGAGTTACATAACGAAAAGTTTATATACGAGCTTTCTCAAGCAAAAATCATGGGCTACAATAGCATGATGGACGGCAATAATAATATCAGCAGTGATAATAATATTATCAGCGATAATGATATTGGCAATGATAATGATATCAGCAGCGATAACAATATTAGCAGTCAGGATTATGAAAGCCTGTTTTCAGGAAAACTGGACAGAAATAAATGCCTTGAAGAAATTCTTAAAATCGCAGAGCAGGAGTTCTCACTCACAATACCTTCTGACAGGATTAACATTTTATACGAATCACGAACAAAATTCTTGGAGAAGGCATTGCAGAGCCTGAGAAAGGAGGTTGGCGTTCAAAACGCACATAGCAATAAAACCGAGAGGCTATACAGAAAACTAAAACCTGAATTAGATTATGATCAAAATGAAATTTACACAAAGATAAAATCCGAATACAATTACTATAAGAATGATGTGGGTTCTTTTTACAGACCCAAATTGAATCGCAAAAGAAAGCTTGAACATCAGCTGTACATACTCTATCATCACTGGAACAACGTCTTACATTCGAGATATGATGTAATAAAAAGCATTGCTCATGAAACAGGGCATGCAGTTTATTATGAATATACAAAAAATTTAAAGATGCTTTATAAGAAAAATTTATTCAATACCAATATGCATTGGGCTCTTTTGGAAGAGAAATTGATGAAAAGGTATAAGCTGTTAAAAACTGATGAAAAACGTTCGTATAATAACTTTTATCTTAATGAGCATTCAAACCTTCTCTGCGCAAAAAAAGACATTAAAACAACTTCAAATGCCTATAGAGAAGCGGTGAGCCATTATAAAAAAAGCAGAAGAGCAGGTTTAAGCGCTCTTCAGGCTTATTCCATGAATAAAGAAATAATGCGCATAAAAGAAGTGCTTTCGCTCTCAAAGCAGATATTCCGTGAACTGAAAAAATCAATATCAAGCATATCTAATCTCGCTCGATATTACCGAAAAAATAAAACAACCAGTGACGAAGAAAACAATCCTGTAAATAATGAAGGGTGGGCTTGCTATTTCACCTTCAAAATAATGCGAGAAATTATAAAAAAAGAGATGCAGCACGCATATCCTGAAAAGCACTTGTCTGAAATAGAGCAAACAATCACTTTCCACGAGAAAAACACGGAGATGATTCCAGATTATCCGATATTAGGATATTACATAAAAAACCTGAGGTTTTATCTGAACCGCAAAGACGAATATGGCGAGGGATTAAGAAAATATCTTGCTATAAAGGATGTAGAAGAAGCCAAAAGGATGGCGGGGATAGTGGATTAAAAAGTTTAAAAAGTCCGTCAAATTAGAAATATTTAAAAAAGAGCGTTTAATTCTTGAAGTATTCGGTGGTAGCAGGGTGCTGTCGATAATAAATAAGCAAATAAGATAGTTGCAAGTTAAATTAGATAAGCGCAATTCACAATAATGTTTTAGGAGGATTAAAATGAAGAAAGTTCGAGAGCCAAATTCAAAATTTGTCAAAGTGAGATGCCCTAAGTGCAAGAACGAGCAGATAATTTTTGGGAAGGCGACAACTGAAATAAAATGCCTTGTCTGCGGAAGGGTGATTGCACAGCCGACAGGCGGAAAGACAAGAATAAAGTCAAGAATTCTCGAAGTGCTTGAATAAGACAGGATAAAACAGGCAGGATAAAACAAGGTGGAGTAAGAAATGCTTTACAGAAAAGAAGGGCTTCCAGAGGAAGGGCAGATTGTGATATGCACAGTCACAAAGATACAGTTCCATTCCGTATTCGTCAGGCTGGAAGAATATGACAAGGAAGGGATGATTCACATCTCAGAGATTGCAGCTGGAAGAATAAGAAACATGAGAGACTATGTGAAAGAAGGAAAGCTTGTTGTTTGCAAAGTGCTGAGCGTCAACAGGGAAGGGGGCAACATAGACCTTTCTCTCAGAAGAGTTACTGAAAAGCAGAAGAGGGACAAGACAGAATGGCTGAAGAAGGAGCAGCTTGCTGAGAAGATAGTTGAGAATGCTGCCTTCCTGCTGAAGACTGATTTTGCTCAGCTTTATGAAAAAGTCACAGGCTCTGTTTTCAAGGCATACGAGGACCTCAATTCATGCTTTCACAAGGTTGCGACAGGAGAGGAATCTCTTGAAAAACTGGGAATAGAAAAGAAGCTTGCAGAAACCCTGGCAAAGCTGATAATCCAAAGGATAAAGCCGGAATATGTTCATATAAAAGGAGTTCTCAAACTTACAAGCTACCAAGCCCATGGAGTTGAAACAGTAAGAGAGGCAGTGAAGAAGGGGCTTGAGATGAATTCGAAAAAGGATATCCAGATAGAAATAAAATATGCGGGAGCAGGAAGCTATAATGTCAAGGTAACTGCCCACGAATACAAGATAGCGGAACAAGCCCTGGACAAATTCATAGACGCGATAACAAAATTCATGGAAAAGAACAACAGCGATACAGAATTCATCAGAGAGGAATAGTAAGAAAAAATTGAATAAAACAATGCTCCAACAAATAAGAAAAAAACAATAATTC
This sequence comes from uncultured Methanosarcinales archaeon, assembly GCA_964418195.1. Taxonomy (GTDB): domain Archaea; phylum Nanobdellota; class Nanobdellia; order Woesearchaeales; family 0-14-0-80-44-23; genus CAYQKJ01. Next base: position 4,309 of record CAYQKJ010000027.1, read on the forward strand.
ATAGCTAAAAATAAACATTTTTCAAAACTAAACTTCATAAAAACCTTTCGTTTCTTTTTCAAGTGTAAAAGGGGAAATGAAAAGAACAATAACAATTATTAATAGCTACAGGAAAGAATTATTCAAAGCCAAAACTCATAAATCCTTTTAGCTTCCTTTTCAAGTATTAAATAACCTTTTAGGAAAAGGTTAACGAAAAAGGAATAAGAGAATTGAAAAGAAAAAAATAATGATAATCCACAGCTTAAGAAAAATAAAAAAACAATAATAATTCATAGCCAAGAAAATTAATAAAGAAAAATTTGTAAAAAAATAAAGAGAATAAAAATAATTCATAGCTAAAATAAAAGAAAATAATCAAAATTAGAATCAAGAAAATGGCATCAGAAAAAAAACAGGGAAAACAGGAAAGGGAATTCCACTTAAAAATCAGGGAATTGCTGAAGAAAAAGAGACCTGAATTCAGAAGGCAATGCTCTCACAAAATAAAGAGCGTTAAAGCGAATTGGCGCTATCCAGAAGGCATACACTCAAAAATAAGGGAAAGAAGGGCAGGCCACATACATGTTGTGGAAACAGGTTATAGAAGCCCGAGAAGTGTCAGAGGACTCCACAATTCAGGGCTCAGCATGGTAATGATATCAAATTCAAAAGAGCTTGAAAAAATCAACAGGGAAGAAGAAGGCATAATAATCTCAAAAAATGTCGGAATGAAGAAGAAATTACAAATCATAGAAGAGGCAAGAAAGAAGAATATCATGATATTAAACTTGGATGCTGACGCTTATATCAAAAAAGTCGAAGAGAAAAAGAAGGAGAAAGAACTCCAGAAGAAAGAAAAGAAAGAGGAAAAGGCAAAGCCGAAAGAAGCAAAGAAAAAAGAGGAGAAGAAAGAAGAAGTAAAAGAAGAGACAGAAGAGGGAAAAAAAGAAAGAGAGAAAAGAGAGATTGAAAAGGTATTGATAACAAAAACATAAATAAAGCCAATAAAAAAATGTTTAATTAAAATTTTTTATAATAATCAACAAGCGTATTATCAAAAAACGTGTGAATAAAAAATAATCATTAACAAATTAACAAAAAAAACAGAATAAAACATTCATAAAGAAATAGTTCAATGATTCAAAAAAAGTTGATTATAAAAAATTAAGCAATAAAAACAAAAAAATCAATTCGCATTCATAAAAAGTGATTCAAATGGAATTAAAGGTTCAAAAGAGAATTTCAGCAGCCATCCTCAAGTGCTCTCCAAAGAGAGTGTGGTTTGACCCAGAAAGGCTTGAGGAGATAAAGGAAGCCATAACAAAGGCAGACCTCCATGCACTGATAGAATCACGAGCAATAGTTAAGAAAAAGGAAAAAGGAGTGTCAAGAGGAAGAGCTAGGAAAAAACTGGTCCAAAAAAGAAAGGGCAGACAACGCAATAGCGGCTCTTTGAAAGGAAAATTTGGAGCAAGGCTTCCTAAAAAGGAAAGCTGGATGAACAAGATAAGGCTCCAAAGGGCTTTTTTGAAAGAGCTGAAGAAAAAGGGAGCTTTAGACAAGAAGACATTCAGAATGCTCTATGGAAAGGCAAAAGGAGGGCTCTTCAGAAGCAAGAGACATCTGAAAATCTACATGGAAGAAACGCATGCAGTAGAGCAGCAAAAAAATCAACAAAAGAAAATGGAAGAGAAGGCTCCTGAGAAGAAATGAAAATGCAATTCAATGAAAACAATTTGATATAAAAAAAATTGCAAACAACAAAAAAATATTAATTAAATTAAAAAAATCAACCCAAAAAAATCCCATTAAAAAAGAATCAAAAGATCATAAATTCAATTATAAAAATAAAACACAATTAAAAAACATTGCCAAATAAAAACAACAAACGAAAAATAATCAATTAAAAATAAAATGGCGTAAAAAAATAAAAATTTCAAAAACATCACAAAAGAATAATCATAAAAGACAATCAAAAACCTGAAAGAAGATAAAAATGAGTAAAAAAACAATTGCTGTGGAATTGAGAAGGAAAAGAGAAGGGAAAACAAATTACGCAAAGAGAATAAAGCTCATATCATCTGGGAAACCAAGGCTTGTGGTAAGAAAGAGCCTGAAGAACATGCACATGCAGATAGTTGAATATTCAGAAAAAGGAGACAAAATCTTATGCTCGGCAAATTCAAGGGAATTGATAAAATATGGCTGGAACCTCAACAGAGGCAATATTCCAGCAGCTTATCTGACAGGACTCTTGCTTGGTAAAAAATCAGCTGGAAAAGTTGAAGAAGCGGTATTGGACATCGGGCTTCAAGAATCAGTCAAGGGCTCAAGACTATATGCTGCGTTGAAAGGGGTTTTGGATGCTGGACTAAATGTCAGGCACTCAGAAGAAATCCTTCCAGATGCAAAAAGAATTTCAGGAGCGCACATAAGCGCCTATGCTGAAAAGGTAAGAAAGGAAGATCCTGAAAAATTCAAAAGGTTCTTTTCACAATATGAAAAAAATATTCCTGAAATTAAGGTTGAAAAAATATTTGAGAAAACAAAAGAAGCTATCATGAAAAACACAGCCAAGAACATAGTCAAAAAATCACAATAAATAGGAGCAAATTAAAATGGCAGAAGAAAAGGCAGAAAGGAAAGGGAAGCCGAAAGGCAGAAGAGAAGGCAGGAAAAGAACAGGAGAAATAAAAGAAAGCGGGAAGGCAAAAAAGCCTGAGCCAGAAGAAAAAATAGAGGAAAAAATAGAAGTAATAGAAGAACCGCCTTCTGAAGAAGTTGTTGAGAAGATTGCAGAAAAGCCATTTGCATTAGAAGCCTGGAAGCCAAAAACAGGGCTCGGCATGAAAGTCAAGAATAATGAAATCACAGACATAGATTTCATACTGGACAGAGGATTAAGAATTCTAGAATCAGAAATCGTTGATACGCTGCTGCCTAATCTCAAAACAGAACTCATGATGATAGGACAAGCAAAAGGAAAGTTTGGCGGAGGCCAGAGGAGAGTATTCAAGCAGACGCAGAAGAAAACTCCAGAAGGCAACAAGCCGCACTTTGCAGCATTCGCAATTGTTGGGAATGAAGACGGCTATGTTGGAGCTGGCTATGGGAAGGCAAAGGAGACAGTTCCTGCAAGAGAAAAAGCAATAAGAAATGCAAAACTTGCAATAATAAAAATAAGGAGAGGATGCGGCTCGTGGCAGTGCGGCTGCGAAAATCCGCATAGCATTCCTTTTGCAGTAAAGGGAATATGTGGCTCTGTAAGAATAACTTTGATGCCGGCTCCGAAAGGAAAGGGACTTTGCGTAACAGAAGAGTGCCAGAAGATACTTGCACTTGCAGGAATAAAAGATATTTGGTCAAAAACACGAGGACAAGTGAGAAGCACGATAAACCTTGTAAATGCGTGCATGAGTGCTCTGAGGCAGCTTACAGAAACAAAAACAGGGGCAGTCGGCGCAAGAAAAGCAAACTTTGTGGAAGGAAAAGCAAACAAACAGGAAACACTTGCTGAAAATTTTGTTGAAACAGAAACTCCAAAAAATGAAGAAAGCGGAGGAGCCAAGGAATGACAAAGATAGCAGCCATAAGGATACGAGGAACAGTGAATGCAAAGCCCGACATTATTGACACACTAAAAATGCTCAAGCTTCACAGAAAAAATATGATGATAATAGTTGAAAAAACAGAAAGTATGCTTGGAATGATAAAGAAAGTGAAGGATTACGTGACATACGGGGAAATAGATGACGCATTTGAAAAAACCATTCTTGAAAAACAGTCCGAAGGTGCAGAAAAGGGCTTCTTCAGACTAAACCCCCCAAAAGGCGGCTTTGAGAGAAAGGGAATAAAAACTCCATTCACTCTTGGAGGAACTCTTGGCTATAGAGGAGAAAAAATAGTTGCGCTGATAAAAAAG
>CAYQKJ010000028.1:0-8202 GCA_964418195.1 uncultured Methanosarcinales archaeon
CTTTTTTATTCTGCTCTTTTTTTGAACTTACTTCTATGCTTTTTATTCTAAGGCATGGCCCTCCAAACCACACAGGTATTGCCTGCATTGGCTCCCCTTTCCCGCAAGTGCCTGAATGAAACTCCAGTGTTTTTTTATTCCCAACAGCGTCGATGCTTGAATAAAGCTTAGGAGTGGTTATTTCTATCGTGGGCTTTATAACAGGCTTTGAATAGAGCACTTTTCCATTTTTTATCAAGTATGCCTCTGCGCCAACATATTTCTGATTCAGCCTTATATCATCAATGTTCCATTCCATAAAATTCTTTATGTAAATGCCATGCTTGACGTCTTCAACAAGCTCTTCCTCAGAATACTCTCCCGGCACCATGAAGGTATTAGCCATTCTGACTATAGGCTCTAGGCTGTAATTAAGGGCTCTGGCAGCTGCATTGCTCTTTGTGCCGAAAATTTTTGCAGTCTGCCTGTTGTGCAGGAATTCATTTATCATACCATTCTTTATCAGCAGCCTCTTTCCTGCCTTAACACCTTCGTCATCAAACAAATAATAGCCGAAGCTGTTTTCCAATGTAGGATCATCAGCAACATTTACGCACTCATTGCCGATTCTGGAATTCAGCATTTCCTTTGTGACAAAGGATTCCCCTGCCTGAGCTGCCTCTCTTCCAAGAATCCTGTCAGCTTCATAGGGATGTCCTACGCTTTCATGCACCATTATCGCAACAACCTCTGGTGCGCACACAACATCAACTTTTCCTTTAGGCGGCTTTATCCCGAATTTCAAATTCTGTTCAAGTGCTTTGGCTTCCCTCAAAAGAAGCTGTGGCATATTCCACTTTTTCAGAATCTCATAGCCGGAGCTTGAGCCGTAAAGCCATGAGCGCTGTGCACTTTTGCTGCTGTGCAAAACAGAAAAATTGTAATAAAAACCTATTTTTGGAATTGCGCTGAAAATTCTTGAGCCGTTCGTGTTGGCAAAAAATTTTTCAGTCAATGAATCAGAAAGTGACAGGTATCTCTCAGAAGCAATCTTTTTTATTGCATCGTCTGCTTCTTTCAGTGCGCTTATTTTTTTGTCTGTGCCGAAATTCTCTATTTTTATTTTTTGATGCACAGAATATTTTTTCACAAAGGTTTTTTCATCTGAAAAATCTATTTTCTCGCTTATTTTTGAAGCAGCTGCTGTTGTTCTAATGCTCTCATCTGCAAGTTTCTTAACAGTCTGCTTGCGCAGATTATTTGTTGAAAAACATCCCTGGCTGCCATTGATTAAAAAGCGCATTCCTAAGCCGTGAAAGGAGGAGCTTGAAGAAGCCTCAAGAATTCCGTTCTTGATTACAAAATCCGAGGCATTAGTGCTTTCAAAACGCGCCTCTGCGTAGCTCGCAAATTTTCCTACATACTTCAATGAAAAGTCCAGCAGTTCAATCAGGTTTTGCTCCATTTTAAACTCTAAATGATAAGACATTGAGAAACGGCAATGATTTAAATACTTTTTCAAAACATCTCAAAAAGCAAAAATACATGCCAGAATAAGATAATTGCAAATATTATTGTAAAAAAACACTGGACATTGGACATTACTACAAAAGTTATTTAAATAAAAGTAGAATTCAGATAAATAGATTTGTTCTGTATTAAGAACCAATCCGACCCTGGAGAGTGCGAATAGCACTCTCATCATATAAGGGGTTTGAAATAAAACGCGAAAAGCAACGGAGTTGGTGAGTATGAAAGGAGATAAAGAGAAAAGTTTACCTGAAAAAAAATTCAGGGCCGGAAGTATAAATGCAACCTTGTGGAAGAACAAGGGAACAGCAAAAAACGGCAGTTCTGTGGAATTCAACACTGTTTCTTTAGATAGAAACTACAAAGATAAAGACGGCAATTGGCAATCAACGCACTCTTTAAGAGTAAATGATGTGCCGAAGGCAATACTGGTACTCAATAAAATATATGAGCATCTTATGCTGAAGGAATCTGGCGAAGAGGTTGAGGTAGAGGACATCGAATAGAAAATATAATCATAAATAAAGGTGATAAAATGAAAAAGAAAATAGAAGAGGAGATAACAGAGGAGAACGTTGAAGAGAAAGAGGAAATAGAAGAAATTCCAGAAGAGGCTGAAAACAATAATTTGTATGAGACAATGAAACAAAAGGGACTTACGCTTATGGATTTGCCAGGTGTTGGCGCAGCCACAGCTGAAAAACTGCAGAATGCTGGCTTTAGGAATTTGATGAGCATAGCAGTGGCAACTCCGGGAGAGCTTATGGAAATAGCTGGAATGACAGAACCAGCTGCAAAAAAGGCAATAAATTTTGCAAGAGAAAAACTGCAGATGAGCTTTGAAACAGGTGACGAAGTGCTGAAAAAAAGAGAACGGGTTGAAAAGATAAAGACTGGAAGCGAGGAGCTCAACAAACTGATGGGAGGAGGCTTTGAAACCGGTGCAATAACAGAGGTATTTGGAGAATTCGGTTCTGGAAAGACACAATTGGCTCATTTGTTATCAGTGTGGGTGCAAAAGATAAATCCAGAATATTCTGCTGTTTATATAGACACTGAAAACACATTCAGGCCTGAAAGAATAGTGCAGTTTGCAAAAGCCAATCAGCTTGACCCTGACAAGGTTCTAAAAAACATCAGAGTCGCAAGAGCCTATAATTCAGACCATCAGATGCTGCTTGCTGAGAAAGTTGAAGAATTGATTCAGACGCAGAATTTGAAAGTGAAGCTTGTTGTCGTTGATTCATTGACTGCGCACTTCAGAGCAGAATTCATTGGAAGGGGAACCTTGGCAGACAGACAGCAAAAGCTCAACAAGCACATACACACTCTAATGAAGCTTGCAGACAATTATAACCTGTGCGTTTTTGTTACAAACCAAGTTATGGCAAGGCCAGATGTGTTCTTTGGAGACCCCACGCAGGCAATTGGCGGACATATTGTGGCACATGCAACAACTTATAGAATATATCTAAGAAAGGGAAAGAAAGGAAGCAGAGTTGCAAAATTAGTTGACAGCCCGAACCTTCCTGAAGGAGAAGCTGGCTTCTATGTTGAGGAAGGCGGAATAAGAGATATCTAGAAAAATACTTGAAAAATTGAAGATTAAATTGTGAAAGTAAATTATTTTTTTATTATATTCATTATTATGATTTATTCTTTATGTGAATATTCTATTGCGCCAATTTCTAAGTCATTTAGATATATCATCATAATCATTTAAAGGCAACAATAAGTCTAAAATTGTTTTTATTAGGATAAATTTTTATATTATCTGAAGTTTATCTGATGAAATGGAAAACAAAGATTTTCAGCATTTTCAGCAGATTATTGAGAAAGCAGGAAAGGTTTATGAGAAAAATTTTGACAGGAAGTGCTGGTTTGAGAGGGCTGTATTTCTTTCATGGTACTGCTCAAGAGCAGACTGCAAATTCTGTGAGATGTCTGCACTTGCTCCTGAAATAAAAATAAAAAACCCAAATCTTGCAAGGAGAAGAAGCGAGAGCATTCTGGCAGAAATCCTGTTTGCAAGAATGTGTGGCTGGAGAATGGAGTTTCTTTCAGGGGGCTATGATTGTTATAGTATTACTGGAGATGAGAAAAGGCTGTTGAATCTGATTGAGCAATGCTCAAAAATTTACGGAAAGAAAATTTGGCTGAATATTGGAAATGCAGGTAAAGAATTTTTGGCAAGCGCAGCAGAATTTGTAGAAGGAGTTTGCGGCTCTGTTGAAACAGTCAACCAAAAGATAAGGGAATATGCCTGCCCAAGCAAGCCGATTGCAGAAATTGAAGATTTGCTCAAAAAAGCAGAGCAGCTTGGACTAAAGAGGGCAATGACAATAATAATCGGCTTAGGAGAAAACATTGATGATATTGAAAAGCTATTTGCGCTTATAAGAAAGCACAGCATAACCAGAATAACATTCTATTCTTTAATTCCGCACAAGGGAACTGCCTATGAAAATGCAAAAATTCCAAAGAAGGAATATTATGCTAAGTGGATTGCCAAGACAAGAATCGAATTTCCGAAACTTGAGATAATTGCCGGAATATGGGTTGACAGAATTGAACAAATAGGCATTCTGCTCAATGCTGGCGCAAATGCAATAACAAAGTTGCCTGCAATAAAGGTTTTTGGCACAAAAACAGGAAGAAATATTGAAGGGGAAATCAGCAGAGCAGACAGGAAATTTGAAGGAACATTAACTATGTTAAACCCGGAAATTGTGAAAAATGCGGAATTAATCGTGAATAATTCCGGATTTGAACAGGAACTTAAGCAGAAAATAATGAAAAAATTCAATGCCTATCTTAAACAGGCAAAAAGAAAATACAGCTATGATTAAATAAATTAAGAAAAAATATTTGAAATGTTGCCCAAAAATAAATATTAAATTCTTATAAATTAAAAAACAACATAATTTCAGAATTCTTTAAGCATCATCTTTATTAATGGAATGTAGTGTTGGGCATACATCCTGCCTAGCTCAATGGCTTCCTTGCCTTTAAAGAAATCTACAGAAGAGATGTCTGCAAATCTTGGCGTTATTATCAAATCTGCCTCTTCTTCCTTGTTTATCTTTATTGTTGAATAATAGGTCTTAAGCGCCTTTGAGAGAATGTGCCTGACTGTATATTTTTCCTCAAGTCTTTTCTGCTCGGCTTTGGAGGGATAAAGTTTTTTTATCTTGCTGATATTATTTTTTATGATTTCGTTCTTAAGTCGCTCTCTGGCCATCAAATCAAGCCTTGATTTGAGTTTTGAACTCATCTCACCAAAACCTGTTCTTCTAAACTTCCATTCCATGCCGTCGATGCCCATGCTTATCTTCTTCATCATTCTAAAAGTTCGTTCTAGAAAGCTGAAAAAACCAGACTGGTTCGCAGCATCTATGCCAACAACAATATCAGCTCCTAACTGCGGAAGTATGTCAACAGGCATGTTATTTACGATTCCTCCATCAACTAAGAGCATTCCTTTATATTTCAATGGTGTGAATATTCCCGGCACAGAGCAGCTCGCTCTTATCGCCGTGTTCAAGGGTCCTTTTGTAAAAACAACCTGCTTTCCGTTTTTCAAATCTGCGGAAACTATTGCTAAAGAGATTTTCAAATCTTCAAATCTCTTTCCAAGAGTTATAGTGTTAAGCCACTTTTGGAAATGATTGCCATGAAATATTCCGCGAGAGAATGCAGGATCCCCGAAATGTATAAACTCCTTTCTTGTGAGATGTGTAACATATTCTTCCAACAAATCCAGAGTGCCACAGGCATAGCTTGCAGCAACTATGGCTCCAGAGCTTGTGCCAGAAAGCGCATCAATCTTTATCTTCTTAGAAAAAGTCCTAAGTATTCCAATGTGTATTATTCCCCGGGCTCCCCCGCCACTAAGCGCTATTCCGAGTTTTGCTTTCATTGCTGATCGCTTGCAAGTTATTTTTCTTCTACACCCAGGCATTTTAGAAAAACATTCTTGCACTTTTCACAGACATATCTTTCATATTTCACATTACTGCTTCTCATAGTGCCCTGCTTCACCATGGGGGAACCGCATTTTTCGCACTTAAGAACTTTCATCATGCAACATTTAAAAAATCTCTTGTATTTAATTCTTTTTATTCTGCAAGTTTTTAAAAAAAAACTTTAAGAATATTTGAAAAATAGAACAATTGATTAAAAGATACATAATTGATTAAAAAAACATAATTGACAAAAAAAGCAACAAACAATCTGCAAATATTAATGCAAAGTGGATTTGAATAAAAAAAGTGAAATAAAAAGGAAAAAAGAGAGTTTTCAGGTTTTAATTTTCAAGCATTTTTCTATTTTTATGGTTTATATGGTAGAAACATTTAAAAATTGCCCATTGATTATGAACAATGCGCCGAGGTCGCATAGCCTGGTATTGCGGAGGATTGCTAAAAAGCTATGCAGAAATCCTCTGCCCGAAAGGGTCCAAGGGTTCAAAGCACTTTCATGAAAAAAGGCGTTTTGCTAAGAATGTGTGAAAGTCCCTTCCTCGGCGTATTTTAAAAAACATTCCGTTGGAAAATGGGGAAAAAAATTCTTTTCAAAAAAAATTTGCCGATATTAGCAATATCAATAAACCTAGTTTTCTTCTTAATAATGTGCTTGACAATCTTAACAATTTGTGCATGCACAGGCAGTGCAGAGTCAAATCAATTATTTGAGGACAAATGGCAGCAAAACTGGGCTGAGAACTGCAGCAGCGCATACATGAAGGTGAATATTTCCGCTGATATCAGCATCACTGAAAATAAAAGCAGCTCGGTTGATTATGTTTCAGCAAACCTAAGCTTTTTTCCTAAAAACACTGTGTTTCAGAAATCAATCATAACAACAGAGTCCTATGCAGAAAAATCAGACTGCTGCATATTCTTCAGATGGGATGAACCGTTTGAGAAAAAGATTCATTACGAAGTTAATGCAGATGTTTTTTCAAACAAAGCCATTACAAAAATTAAGGAGAATGTTAATTTTCCAATAACTGAATTGCCCGAGGCAGAGAGCGAATACCTGAAGAAAACAGAAAACATAAACTTTGACAGGGAAATAGCTGAAAAAGCTTCTGAGATTGTTGAAGGAAGCGACAATCTTTTTGAAGCAGTAAGCGTGTTGGGTTTTTGGGTGAATAATAATGTTGAATATGACCTTAAATATGCCAGTGAGATAAAGGATGCTAAGTGGGTTTTCGAAAACAGGAAGGGAACTTGCGACGAGATTTCTTCGCTCTTTATCGCAATGTGCAGGTCCATAGGCATCCCCGCAAGATATGTGGCAGGAGTTGCATATTCAAACCTTCCTGAAATGCTCGGTTTTGGAAGCCATGGCTGGGCAGAGGTGTATTTCCCGAAATATGGCTGGATTGCATTTGATGTGACCTATGGGCAGTTTGGGTTTACAGATGCTTCGCACATAAAGTTCTTTGCTTCAGAGGACACAGAAATAGCCCCTGTAAGATATGGCTGGAAAGGATATGATTTAGGACTAAATGCCACTGAACTCAGCATACAAACAGAGCTGCAGAGCATAACCCCTGATATTCCTCTTGTCAGAATAAACCTGCAGGCGCTTGAACAGTATATAGACATTGAATCTTTTAATCTGATTATTGCTGAGGTTTATAATCCGAATGATTTTTATGTCGCTGTTCCAGTCAGAATTTCAGACAATGAGGGGCTCCAATTATTCAGCGAAAAAACACAATATGTATATCTTGAGCCGCAGGAAACTAAGATATTGTTCTGGATTGTTAAAACAGAAAAATTAGACAGAAACTTTGTTTACACTATTCCAATAACAGTCTACTCAGGAATTTCTTCCTCGACTGTGAACATGATTGCCGCAACTAAAAGCTCAAGCCTAAACTATGAATATGTTGTTGCAGAGATGCAGAAGAGAAACGTTGAAAAAAAAGAGGAGCAGTATGTACATATAGTCTTTAAGTGCAGCAAAAACAAGTTCTATGTGAATGAAAGCGGGCTTTCGAACTGCACTGTAAAAAATGCGGGAAATACCTTGCTGAAAAACCTTGAGGTTTGCTTTGGCAACGATTGCAGAAAGACAGAATTTTCAATAATGGAAGAGAGAGTATTTGAAATTTCATTCAACACATCGAGCATTGGAGAAAAAAGAGCAAGGGTCGGCATAAGCAATGAGAATTTGGCAATGGTTTCAAAGTTTGATTATGAAGTGATTGAAAGACCAGTCATTGAAATCTCAAACTTGACATACCCGCAAGTTGTTAGCCCTGAAAAGAATTTCAATATAAATTTTACAATTAAAAGAGTTTCTGGAATAATAAAGAGTGCTAACATCATGATAATCCCAAGCTATCTTGCAGACAATGCTTCTATAGGTGAATTGGAGGAAAAACTTCCGGTTAGCATAGAAATAAATCCGAAAAACCTCAGGCCGGGGAAGAATTCTGTTGAAATAAAGATTGAGTTCTATGATAAGTTTGGGGAGAAATATCCAAAAACAGAAAGGGTTGACATAGATGTTAAGAGAAATTTTCTGCATTCAGTGGAATTTACACTATACAGGATAGAAGATTTCATTAATATGTTCATTGATAAAATCTTTTCTAGACAGTGAATAGAAAGCGAATCATTTGCTGCTTTTTCTTCCTGTGAAAAAAGAGCACTGAACCTGCAAAGACAGAATACA
>CAYQKJ010000029.1:0-8192 GCA_964418195.1 uncultured Methanosarcinales archaeon
GATTTCTGCGCAGCCTTTATCGTATAAGAAATCAGAGGTTTTCCTGCCAAAATCTTTATATTTTTTCTGGGAATCCTCTTTGAGCCCCCTCTTGCAGGGATTATTGCCAAAATATGTTGTTTGTTCATTAGAAAATCACTTCCTTGGTTCCATCAATCTTTTCATATCATAACTTTCAAATTTATAGACGGCTGTGGTCAAAGATTCAGACCACTCATTTATGATCCTGCCAAATTTTTTCTTTATAGCATCAGTTTTAACGCCAAGGTCCATAGCATCCTTCGCTATCAAAACAAGAGAAAGATTCCACTGCCCTGCAGTTGAAATGATTTCAACAATATATGGGTTTGATTTAAGATATTCAATAAATTCATTCAGTTCCTTTTCAGTATAGTTATGGAGTTTTATCCTTACATCAATAACATTATTATAGCCGAAATGCCTTGGCCTCAGCTGAATCTTCGGGAAAAAAATTTCTCCATTCAGCTTGTCAATTCTCTTCTTTGTTGAATCAACAGAAAGTCCGATTTTCTTTGCTATATCAGTCAAAGATATCCTGCAGTCCTTTTGAAGCAGTTCTAGAATTTTGCAATTCTTTTCATCAAACTTTATCTTATTTGCCATAAAAATCTTAAAATAGTCATTTATTTATAAATTTTTCGTATATTTTTGGATAATTTATTAAAAAAACTTAAAATTTAAGGTATTTTTTGGGTAATTTGTTAGAAGAAGATAAGGAAAATTGATGACAAATTTTACTTATATTCTGCCGCAAAGAGTTGATTCGGGTTGTTTTTTAACAATAATAAAACTTCTTTAAATGATTTTGCAATCCCGTTGTATCTGCAGTATCTGACGAATCTAAAGACCTTGAAAGCATATTCTTTTATTAAAACGTCAAGATGCTTATTTCTGTATCTGGAATAATTGCGAGCAATTGCGTTTTCTGTTTCTTTTTTCAGTTTCATGAATTCTTCATCAGAAAAATCAGTAAAATTCACTAACAGCTCTCCACAGCCAGTTAATCTCTCCAAATATTTTTCTTCATCGCCTATGAGCCCTTTCTGCAAAGCATAATCATAAAGTTGGGTGCCTGGCAGCGGAGTTGTGATGAAAAATTCCCCTGCATTCGGTTGGGCATGAACTCTGTCACAAAAATCTATGGTCTCTTTTATTGTCTCTCTTGTTTCTCCCGGATAGCCGAACATCATTTGAATAACTGGAATCAAACCTGCTTTTTTTGTCAATCGGATTGCCTTATCGCACATCTCAACTGTCTGGGCTTTATTCATATTATTAAGGATTTTTTGGGAGCCCGATTCTATTCCGTATCCCACTCTGACGCAGCCCGCTTCTTCCATCTTTTTGAGCATTTCATAGTCCACAAAGTTTGTCCTGCCTTGGCATACCCACTTTAGCTTCATGGGCTTTAATGCATCGCACAATTCCATCATTCTCTGTTTGTTCATCATTACAAGTTCTTCTGTGAAATGCAGTGCCCTGATATTATAAAGGCGCTTCAATTCCTTTATTTCTTCAATAATATTATCGATAGAACGCATTCTCACTCCAGAAAATGTTTTTGAGCAGAAATTACAATTAAAGGGACATCCCCTACTTGTAATCAAATTCATTGTTTTAAGACCATAGGCTTCAGGGTATTTTGGCGTGTTAAGATAAACCGTTATTGGAAATAAATTCCATGCAGGAAATGGAATTGCGTCCAAATCTTTAATGTAGGGTTGTGCTGGTGTTTTCATGATTTTTCCGCCTTCTTTGAAATTAATGCCATTAACTTTTCTCAAATTGTCAAAATTGTCAAGAAGGTTTTTGAATATGGTTTCGCCCTCGCCAAGAGCGCATATATCAATGGAAGTGTGTTTAAATACAATCTCAGAACTGAAAAGCGGTAGAGGCCCTCCAACTACAATCTTTTTCTTAGGATGTCTTCTTTTTATTTCATGAGATAACCACTTAACATAATTATACTGTGTTGAGAGAGCACTTATGCCAATAATATCAAAGTTTTTAAAATCCTGTTTTGAAATTGCATCAACAACTTGCTCTTGCTTAAACTAATTGCCATAAATATCAAGAACCTTAACTGAATGCCCTTCCTGCAAGAGAACTTTAGCTATATAGCCTAATCCTAGTGGAAATTCATTTGGAATTCTAGTTTCTGCTCCATATTCATGTGGGGGCTGTATTAGTAAAACTTTCATTTGACTACCTATAAGTTGGGCTCATCGACCGAATGCGAATTTATAAAAGCTGCTGGGTCAGTAACAAGAATCTTTTTTCAAACTATTCTTCTCTAAACCCTCAATGTAAATTCTAATAAAAATGAATTTTATAAAGTTTACTAAATTATTAGCGAATAACTAAGATAAAACTTTAAAAAAGTTTAAATAGTGGCTCTCAGACTCAAAGTTTAGAAAATAAATAGGAAATGTATGCAAAATGCCAGGTAACAAAGTCTTGGTCACGGGAGGCGCTGGCTTCATAGGAAGCCACATTGCTGATTTGCTGATTGAAAATGGCTACTCTGTTGTCATAATTGACAATATGTCATCTGGTAGGACAGAAAATGTCAACAGAAAGGCAAGCTTCTATAAGATTGATATTCTAAGCAAGGAATTGGGCAAGGTGTTTGAAAAGGAAAAACCTGATTTTGTGGTGCACTGCGCAGCGCAGATAAGCGTCATAAAATCATTGAAAGAACCTGTGTTTGATGCGGAAAACAACATTCTGGGCTCAATAAACCTCTTTGAGTGCTGCGTCAGGCATAAAGTGAAAAAGATTGTGTTCGCAAGCACAGGCGGGGCTTTATACGGCAATCCAAAAAAAATACCCTCCGGCGAGGACACGCCGGTAAAACCGCTGTCGCCATATGGAGTCGCAAAATACTGCATCGAGCAGTATCTCTCATACTATAACCGCCTTTACAATCTCAATTATCTTTCCCTGAGATTCGCCAATGTGTACGGCCCGAGGCAGGACCCTTTTGGGGAGGCAGGGGTTGTTGCGATATTTGCAAAAAAACTGCTCAGCAATGAAGTTCCAACAATAAACGGGGATGGCAATCAGACAAGGGATTTTGTTTTTGTAAGGGATGTTGCAGAAGCAAGCCTGCTGGCAATTGAAAAAGATGTTCCAGAGAGGGAAATAAACATATCAACAGCGAAGGAAACTTCTGTAAATGAAATTTTTATGATAATCAAAAATGCAATAAAATCAAACATACAGCCAAAGCATGGTCCTGAGATAAAAGGAGAAGTAAGAAGAATCGCTCTTGACAATTCGCTGGCAGGAAAACAGCTCGGCTGGAAGTCAAAAACAAGTATAGATGATGGGATAAGGGAAACAATTGAATGGTTTCGCGACAATTATAAATAATGGCGTGAATGATAAAAAAACTCACAAAAATAAAAAAATAGCGATGGAATGATTGGGAAAACAGTGAAATAACAAAAAATACTGGAAAACTAGGGCGTCCTGAAAATATACAAGGCTAATTAAAAAGGTGGTATGATGGTTGATTACGAATCTGAGGTGACATCTGAAAAAAAGAGGATAAAGGCGCTGGGTTTTTTTACCTATGGAATGCTGTTGGCAATGCTCATCTTTTTGCTGATACTCCATCTTTTCAACCTTTATCAATTGAACACAGACAAGTTCGCATTTTTCCTGGTAAGCTTATTGACAGCGATACTGCTTTTGCCTCTTGTTACTTATGTAAAATTCTTCAATATAATTGAAGTCAGGAAAGACACAAGAATCATGGAAAAGCAAGCGAATGAAAAGAAGAGATAAAAATATAATAAATTTACGAAAGAAAAACATATTTTAAATTATTCTAAATATATCAAAATAGTAGATTAAAAATAATTAAATTAAAATCAATTAAAAAAATTAATAAAAATTGTCTATTAAAATATTTTATTATAAGACATCATAAAATAAAAAAATTAGATGCAAACAGTTATAAGAAATCACAAAAAAAGAAAAAAGGTTTGTTCTATGAATGATGCAAAAAGAAAAAAATATTCACAAATAACAAAGCAAACCGTCTTCAGCTTTGCTACGAGCATCTTAACGCTCTTAATCATGATTCTGGCAATGCCTATTCTTACAAGAGGACTGAGCCTGGAAGAATATGGCGCCTATTCAATAATCTACACGACAGTGCTGATTATGATTGTGGTTCTGGAATTCGGGTTCACCAGTTATTTCCTGACAAAATTCCCGGGAATGCGAATGGAGAAAGAAAGGAAAACCTTTTTCTCAATAACTGCTTTTAATTCTGCGATTGTGCTTGCGCTGCTGGCGCTTGCATTTGTGCCGTTCATAAATGCAGGAATAGTTTCATTCCTGAAACTTTCAGAGTATCAAACAGAGTTCAATGTCGGGCTTTTGATAATATTTTTTGGTGTGTTGTTCCGGCTTTTTGTGTCCAAGGTTCAGGCAGATAGAAAGATAGAATTGGCAAATATCGCAAGTCTTCTCTACAATGGGCTGTGGCTCATTGCTTTGGTCGCTTTCTTCGTAATATTCAAAAGGATTTTTTTGTCTGAAGTAATAGCGATATGGCTTGCCGGCTCATTAATCACATTGCTGGTTACGATGAATTTTGCGTTCAAGCCAGGAACATATCTGAAAACAATAAAAAAAGCAGGAAAAATAAAACGTTTCTTGGGCAAAATCGACTTCCTTGAAATAAAAAGGGCGCTTAAATTCAGCCTGCCCCTGCTTTTCGTGATGGTTGCTGCCTGGATTATAGACGCTTTGGGAAAATATTTCCTGAATTATTTCTCAAACAAGGAATCGGTGGCGATATTCTCATTTTCATATTCAATTGTAGGAGCGCTGTTGACATTGAGCGCCGCCCTTGTTTCAACCCTTTACCCGTATATTTCTGAGACATGGCACAGGAAAAAGAATCATCACTTCCTCTTCAATGCAACGCTCAAATACGGGCTTATTGTGCTGTTGCCCTCAACAATTGCCATACTCGCAATGAGGGAGCAGATAATAACGCTGATTGCAGGGGGAAAATACCTGCCGGCTTCAAGCATAATAGTCATAATGCTGCCTTTTCCAATATTGAGTTTTTTGATGAATATAAGACATTACAATCTGCTCTTAAGAGAAAGAACAAAAACAATAGCATTAGTATATTTAATCGGGATAATCATATCAATAACTGCAAATATAATTTTAGTGCCGAAAATGGGTGCAGAAGGAGCTGCAATTGCACTTGTAATTTCATTTATTGCCATGTATCTAATGATGCTGGTAATATGCAAAACACACTTTAAGTGGAACTTCAAATTTTTGAACCTGTGGAAGATAATTCTGGCATCTGCAATCATGGGAATAATAATGGCTTTGCTCAATCCCCAAGTGCTGCTCACAAAGCTTTTGACTGCTATTGCAGGAGGAATCATCTATCTGGCATTGCTATGGGTGATGAAAGTCTTTACAGAAGAAGAAATAGATTTTTTGAAAGGCTTATTAAGATTTTAACAAATATTATTTTGTCAAAGCTTTGCAAGAATTTCTATTTTTAGTTTTGGAAAAAGATGATTAATTAAATGGTTGTTTGGTTGGATTGCTAATAAAAAATATTTTCAGCTTTGATAATTTTCATAAAAACATAAAAAAGGGCGTAAAAGGCATTTTTATGTGTTATGTGAATAGATTAAATATTTTTTCTTGCCAAAAAGAAAAACTTCAATTGAAATTTAAATTTATTTAGTGAAAAAATTATGTTTTATTTTCACTGCATTCTTTCCAGCCATACTTTTGGGGCTTTCTTTGTTATTTCAAGCTTGTTCCAATATTTGAATTCGCGATGCCCTACTTTTTCGACCCAGGCATACATGGTTTCAATTCCCTTGCGCAATGGCGTTGAGGTTTTATAGCCCAATATTTTCTCTGCTTTTTTTGAAGAACAGTATGAATGCTTCACTTCTGTTGGTCTTGGCGGCACATGTATTGGCTTTAAATCTGTTCTGTCCATTACTTCTAAAATAAGCCTTGCAACATCGTTTATTGTCACAACCTCTTCGCTGCCTATGTTTATGCGCTCTCCAAAAGCTGCTTTTGTAAAGCCTGCCTTTGCTATGTAGGGATTGCAATCTTTGATGTAAGTAAATGCTCTGGTCTGCTTTCCATCGCCAAAAATTATTGGAGGTTTTCCAATAATGACCCTGTTCATGAAAATAGCTATCGCATTTCTGTAAGGATCAGCCAGATTCTGTCTCTCGCCATAAACATTGTGTGGAATGAGGATGCATGTATTCATACCATAAAGTTCGCCATAAATTGACAAAATCTGTTCCATAGCCTGCTTTCCAATAGCATAGGGGTCTTTCGGATTATAAGGCTGGTCTTCTGTCATTGGCATCTTTTCCTGATGCCCATAAATGCTCATGGAACTTGTGTGCACGAATGTTTTTACATCAGAGTTTATTGCTGCTTCCAACAGTTCAAGGAATGCTATATAATTCTCCTTTGCGTTATAAACAGGACAGAAAACGCTCTGCCCTTCTGCTGCATGAGCAGCCAGATGATAAATCATATCTACATCTTTGACAGCTCTCTGGCAAACCTTCTTGTCCTGAAGGTCTCCTTTTATGAACTCTGCTTTCTTGTTTACATTTTCTACATAGCCGCCTGACAGATTGTCAACCACGACAACATCATGCCCTTTTTCAATAAGCTCATCAGCCAAGTGAGAGCCCATAAAGCCTGCTCCGCCGGTAACAAGTATTTTTTTCTTCATTTGCTTCACCTTTTAACATATAATATCAGATTTATTTTATTAAAAAGTTTTTGACGAATCCTATTGCTTAAACTGCTTTATGATATTAATTGTTTAAAACTTTTATTTTATATTGTTTCTTTGCTTATTTTATTTATGTTTTAATTTTATTTTGTTTATTGTTTTTTATTTTATTAGGTTGCTCTCTTTTATTTTTTAATGTCAAAACGATTCATCATGTTTGATGCCTTTATATCATATTCGTGTTCAATTAATATTTATTCATATTTCTTTTTTCTCCACAAGCATCATGCTGATGAAAAATCCTGAGAATATTGTCTGCAAGCCGAGCACAAGAAATGTCAATGCAACAATCGGCAGGTTATTCCTGTTTATTTTAACTGCCCAAAATCCGATAATTATGGAGGTTATAAATACAGACAAGCCGATCAAAATAGTTTTTTCAAGCGGGAAGTGTTTTGCTATAAAGTCAATTATTTTGTCATGGGGCTCAAAGCCGCTTATTATTGCATATGTTTTTGCATACAACCCAATGTTGATAATCTGGTAGCCGAGGATTGCTGTCAAAGCACCAATTACTGTATTTGCTGAAAAATAATTGATTGAAGCAAAGAGCACAAAAAACCCGATAAAGAATAGCAGCATGCCGGGAATCAAAAACAGATATGTTGGGCTATACATCAGCATAAAGCGTAAGTGCCTCCAACCGTCGCTGACTGGCTTCAATTTTGACCTTGTTTTCCTGGGATAATATGTTATTGGAACTTCCCCTATTCTGAGCCCTTTCTTTGAAGCATTTATCAGCATTTCAGAAGCGAATTCCATTCCTGTGGTTTTGAGATTGAGCTTTTCCAAAATCTGTCTCCTGAAAGCCCGGAATCCTGACTGTGGATCTGATATTTTTGTTTTGAAAAAGAGATTTAGGATAAATGCCAGCATCGGATTTCCCAGATATCTCCTGAGCCATGGCATTGCCCCTTTTTTTATGATGCCTTTTCTTCTTGAGCCGAGCACCATGTCATAGCCATGTTGAAGCTTTTTGATAAGTTTTGGGAACTCAGAAAAGTCATAGGTATCGTCTGCATCTCCCATCACAATGTATTTTCCTTTTGCTTCTGAAAATCCTCTTAAAAGCGCTGCCCCATAGCCGATTTTCTTTTCCAGAACAACTTTTGCTCCTAAAGTAGAGACGATTTTTGCAGAATTGTCTGCAGAATCATTGTCGACAACAATGATTTCCCCATTTATGTTTTCTTTCTTGAAAGTATTTTTTATCTTTTTGATGCACACTCCAACTGTCTGTTGCTCATCCCTGCAGGGAATTACCACAGACACTTCCAAAGATTTTTTTTCTGGCATTTTTTACAACTTTTCTTGAAACGGCTTTGATGGTATAAATATGTTG
>CAYQKJ010000030.1:0-8020 GCA_964418195.1 uncultured Methanosarcinales archaeon
TATTAATAATGAGTATATAATACATAGTCTATAATAAATAATTAGTATAATTAATAGTTAGCGAGCAAGCAAACAAAAAAATCAGGAAAAAACACAAACATAGGCAAGAAGCAAAACAAGAACCCTGAAATATCTGAAGTACCTTTTCATTTACAAATAAATTTAAAAACTTCTATTCTTTTTTGTTTTACAATGACATACTTAATTGCTCTTTTGAGTTCTGGGAAAGGCACATGGGCTTATGTTGCCGAACTCATAAATAAGGAAGACTGGGAAAAGGTATTTCTTGTTACAAATGATTTTGGAAGGGAAAATTTCCAGAAGAGGGTCAAGCTGAACAAGAATATAGAATTTGTAGTCATAGACCCTGAGCTTTCTATTCCTGAACTTGTCAGTGCTATTCTGAAAGGGCTTGAGGGCAGGATTGCTGACACAGAGGTTGCTCTTAACATAATCTCTGGAAATGGAAAGGAGCATACTGCAGTCTTATCAGCGCTTCTAAAACTTGGGCTTGGTGTAAGGTTTGTTGCATTGACCCCAGAAGGGATTATTGAGCCATGACAAAATAATTTCTTTAATTTCTTATTTTGATGTGTTAAAGTTGTCAAACAGTGAAGCAATCAAAAATTTTATAAACAGATGCCTTTTTTCAATCTCGCATGGCTGAAAATACTGTAGAAGAACATTCCGGCGAAGAAGTGAAAGAAGAGAAGAAAAAGGAACCAAGAGAAAAGGCACAAAAAGAAGTAAAAAAAGCTTCTGGCAGAACTTCCGCAGGAATTGCAGGCATTTTTGATTCTATTAGAGACATTTATGTAAATAAGTATAAGACACTCTTTGCTATTTCAATAATAGTATTTTTCTTATGCCTCGGGCTTCTTGTTTTCAACACCATGAGGACAGGTGAACTCTTCCAGAGAGACATTTCTCTAAAAGGAGGCGTTGCTGTAACAATATCAAAAGAAGAGCTTAATCCAGTCATAGTAAAGGATGTCCTCACAAAAGCTTACCCTGCAGCAGACATTAATGTCAGGCTTCTGAAAAGCGCAGGAGTTACAGCAGGTGTGGTTGTCGAAAGCTCAGATTTGACAGCAGATGATATAATCTCAACACTAAAGAGTGGGCTTATTGGAATAACAATTTCGCAATCAGACTACAGAGTTGATATGATAGGCTCATCATTGGGAGAAGCCTTTTTCAAGCAGACCACAATCGCAGTTTTCCTCGCTTTCCTGTTCATGGCAGTAACAGTGTTTCTCTATTTCAAGAATCCACTTCCATCCTTGTTTGTGGTATGGTGCGCCTTTTCAGATATAATGTCAACCATTGCGGTTGTTTCAATATTTAACATCAGGATGTCTTCTGCAAGCATTGCAGCCCTTCTTATGCTTATAGGTTATTCTGTTGACACAGACATCTTGCTTACAGCAAGAGTGCTTAAAGGAAAGCACTTGAGCATAATTGAGAGAATACTTGGTTCTGTTAAAACAGGATTGATGATGACTCTCACCACAATAGGAGCACTCCTTGCAGGATACTTGTTAACGCAGTCAGATGTCATAAAGCAGATAATGCTTATACTGATTATAGGACTCATATTTGACATGTTCTACACATGGATTACAAATGCAAATATTTTAAGAATTTACATGGAAAGAATTGAAAAGAAGAGAGCAGAAAAACTACACAACTATTAGACAGCCCAAATCATAAAAAAAATATTTACAAAAACATTCAAGGAAATATCAAAATGTCAAAGATAAAGCAGATATTTACAAATTTTAGAGTATTGATAGCTTTGTTCTTTTTAGTTGCAACAGTAATAGCGATATATCCGAATCCTTTCAGAGAAGGCGCAGCAATAAGAAGCGTTGTCCCAAACAGCTCGGCAGCAATTGCCGGCATTAGCAGTCCGGTTGCAAATGCTGCTCCAATGTCTAGAGAGTTTATAGCATACATAAATAATATCCGCATAAAGAACTCAGATGATTATTATAATGTTGTTAACAGCTTGAAGCCGAATATAACAGTTCAGATAAGAACCAACAAAGCAGTTTACAAACTTATTGCACCTGAAACAACAATGCCGAATTCAAATGTTTTAGACCTTGGAATAAGGATTTATGACGCTCCAACTTCCAACATCAGAAAAGGACTTGATTTGCAGGGCGGTACAAGGACCATACTCAAGCCAGAGGCGAATGCCACAGAAGATGATATTAGCATGACAATAGACAGCATGAAACAGCGCCTTAATGTTTATGGATTGAGCGATGTTGTAGTAAAGCAAATATCTGACCTTTCAGGCCAGAAATACGTCCTTATTGAGATTGCAGGCGCCTATGAAGATGAAGTAAGGCAGTTGATAGCAAAACAGGGAAAATTTGAAGCAAAGATAGCCAATGACACAATATTCATAGGTGGAAAAGATATAACCTATGTGTGCAGGACTGCTGATTGTTCAGGCATAGATCCAAACACCGGATGCAACAAAGTTGAAGATAGATGGTATTGCAGATTCAGGTTCTCTGTATCATTAAGCCCAGATGCAGCTCAGAGGCAGGCAAATGCAACACAGGATCTTGCTGTCGTGCCGGGAACTGACCAAGGTTATCTGAATGAGACACTTGATCTTTTCCTTGACAACCAGAAAGTTGATTCTCTCAATATTGCAGAAGAACTAAAAGGCAAGGCTGTGACTGATGTCGCAGTTTCTGGCTCTGGAGCAGGCTCCACAAAGAATGAAGCGATTTATGATTCATTGAAAAATATGAAAAGGCTTCAGACCATACTGATTACAGGCTCTCTTCCAATAACGCTTGAAGTGGTGAAGACAGACAGCATATCTCCAGTGCTTGGAGAGGAAGTGCTAAGAAACACTTTCCTGGTGCTCTTCGTAGCAATATTGACTGTCAGCATAATTCTGTTTGGCGCTTATAGGAAACCCAGGATTGCCGGAATAATAATGCTCACAGGAATCTCTGAACTTGTAATGACAGTGGGTTTCTTGACCCTTATAGGATGGAATATAGACCTTGCTGCAATTGCCGGCTTGATAACAGCAATTGGTGCAGGAATAGACGACCAGATTGTGATGACTGACGAAGCATTGCATGGTGAGCGCAGAAAGGTTTTCAACTGGAAGGAAAAGATAAGGAATGCTTTCTATATAATAACAGGCGGATTTTTTACAAACCTTGTGGCAATGTTCCCGCTGCTGTTTGCAGGCGCAGGCATGCTCAAAGGATTTGCAATAACAACCATAGTCGGAATCACAATAGGAATCCTGATAACAAGACCAGCTTATGCTGAAGTAATTCAGGTAATTCTGAAAGATTAAAATTCTTAAAAATTAAAATAGAAACTAGCATATAAACCAGCTAAAAATTTAAATTGCCATATTAAATAATTTAAAAAGACATATACTAAAACTTTCTATAGCATATCTCTCTCAAAGTAAGTTTATTTACCATCTAAAAGATCATCTGAAAGCGCTAATTCATAAATAATATTTTAAATCTCTCCTTAAACTTGAAGATTTATTCCAAAATCTTTTAAACTCCAAATGCAAATCCCTTATCTTACCCTTATTTCAAGATGATAATATGATAATAACAATCTCAGGAAAGGCAGGCTCTGGAAAGAGTTCAGTTGGAATTCTACTGGCTAAAAAACTTGGAATGAAATACTACTGCATTGGCGACATGCGCAGAAAGATGGCTGAAGAAAGAGGGCTTTCATTGGAAGAGTTCAACAAGCTGGGAGAGAAGGAATCTTTCACTGATATTGAAGTTGACAAGTTTCAGCAAGAGCTTGGAAAGAAAGAGGACAATTTTGTCATTGTGGGCAGAACAAGTTATCATTTCATTCCTCATTCAGTCAAGGTATTTCTGGATGTGGACTTAAAAATAGGCGCTGAGAGGATATTCAGACAAAAAAGAGAAAAGGAGCATTACACCTCTCTCAACGAAGCAATTGAAAAAATCAAAGAAAGAGAAGAAAGCGACAAAAAAAGGTATGCGCACTATTATGGACTTGAGCTTCTCAAAAAAGATTTTGATCTGGTAATAGATGCCAGCAAACTAACAGTTGAGCAGACAGTTGATAGGATAATTGATTTCATAAAAAATACAGAAAACAGAAAGAAAACAAAAAACAGAAAGCAAAACAAAAGTAACTAAATCGTCCTCTAATCAAATCTGTTCTTTAATAAAAGATACAATAAAAACAAAACCAACAAAACAAACAATAACAACAACAAAAACAACCGCTCAAACAAACACAAAAAACATAAATGTAACATTTAAAGATTTCTCTTAATCTCAAATTCCCCTTGGAAACTTCGTATAGTTGCATATGTTATCTGTAATTCCCTCGGGCGCCTTGCTGTTCGCTTCGCTCCTTCAGGCCATATAACACGGGCCCGATATGTTATAGCCAATTAGAAATGCTTAATAATAAAATGGCTAATTCTATAATAAAATGCTCTGTAATAAAATGGTTAATCCTGATGCTGTAAAGCCTAATGCTATGAAGCTTTCCTTTGAGAATGAAGTATATGAGCCGCAGGAGGATTCATTCCTTATGCAGAAGCATGTTAGAAAGATGGCAGAAGGCATTGTTTTAGATATGGGAACAGGAAGCGGCATCCTGGCAATCGAAGCGGCAAAATCAAAAAGAACTAAAAAGGTTTATGCAGTTGACGTTAATAGAAAAGCATTGGAAATTGCTCATAAGAATGCAGAAAACTCAAAAGTTAAAATAGAATTCCATTATTCTAATTTGTTCTCATTCTTCAAAAACAGGAAAAACAAGAAGACAAATAAAAAGATGAACAAAAAGACAAAGTTTGACTTGATAATTTTCAATCCGCCATATCTTCCAGAAGAGAAGCTTGAGCCAGAGGACGAAATAAAAAAAGCCCTGACAGGCGGAAAAAAAGGGCATGAACTCGTTGAGAGATTTCTTTCAGAAGCAAATGCTTATCTAAAAGAAAAAGGAAAAATCCTGGTTGTGTTCTCATCAATAACTAGCAGACAGAAAATTGAGGATATAATCACTAAATACTGTTTTGATTTCAAAAAAATTGATGAGCAGAAATTCGCTTTTGAAACATTGTATGTTTATCTGATAAAGAAATCAGAAGTTCTAAAACAACTTGATAAGTTTGGAATAGAAAAAACAATCAGATTTGCAAAAGGCAAAAGAGGAATAATATATACCGGAACTCTCAAAAACAAAAAGATTGCGATAAAGGTTAAAAGAGCTGATTCCAAAGCAAAAGGGCGAATTGAAAACGAGATAAGATATCTCAGGATTCTGAATAAGCAAAATATTGCTCCAAAACTCATGCTCTCAGGCAGGAAATTCTTTGTTTACACATTCATAGAGGGAAAATTCATAAAAGATTTTCTTGAAACTGCAAACAAAGAAGAAATTTCAAAAATCATCAAGGATGTTTTCAGACAGCTCTATGTTTTGGACTCAATGCGCTTGAACAAAGAGGAAATGCACTATCCTGTCAAGCACATAATCATAAAGCAGGATTTAACTCCTGTGCTGGTGGATTTTGAAAGGATGCATAAGAGCAACAGTCTGAAGAATATTACGCAGTTCTGCCAATTCCTGTCATCTAACTATGTGGCAGGAATTCTTTCTAAAAAAGGAATCGTTATTGATAAGAAAGTCATCATAATTCTCTCGCAAGAATATAAGCATGAATATTCTGAAGAGAAACTGAACAAAATCATCAGGTATATTTGTCATTAATTAAGTATGAACTTAGCCATTCTTATTTTCTGACTTAAATCTCTTCCTTTAAATTTATTGTTGCAACCAATGACAGAGTTGCCTCTGGCTCTTGCTCTTTTCTGAACTTTATTATGAAATCATTGAATTCATCTATGTCCTTAAACTTCAGCTTTATTAGCACATCATATTCACCAGTTACACCGAACACCTCTTTTATATGAGAATCCTTGAATACGCTGCTCTTAATCTCATTTTTTGTTTTTATCAGCAGGAAAACAATGAAGTTTTCCCCAACTGCTTTATTGTTAAGCTTTACCGTGAACCTTTCTATAACGCTCTCTTTTTTCAGCTTCTTTATTTTCAGATGTACTGTGCTTGGCCTTAAACCGGTTTTTTTTGCAAGCTCCCTTATGCTGCTCCTGGAATTTTCCCTCAAAGCATTCAATATCTTCAGTTCTTTTTCATCAGGCATGTATCTATTAAATTACTATTATTATTTAAATATTTCTAATTTTATTTGCATTATGCTCAATTTTGTCCATATATTATAATTTTTATTGGACAAATATCCATAAAATTTTAGCAATTAATAAATATTCTTCCATCATATCTTATCCTAATACCGTTACCAAATAACGCATTTCCATCACTCAATAACTCATTCACTAAACAATTTCAGTCAATAATCCGCTGCAACCAATTTATAATCGCCGCCCAATTGATAATTAATTATAACTCATTCATCTGAATAGTTTATAGTGTGTGAATTCATTAAACAAAATCAAAGAAGGCATTAAATAAGAAATTAAACAGGACATAAATAAACATTCATTAAATAAATCCAGAGGTGCTTAAAATGGCTGATAAAAAAGCAGAACATAATTCAAATAATGTAAAAGATTACAATGTCAAGGACATCTCCCTTGCTGAGCAGGGCACAAAAAATATTGGTTGGGCAGAAGCGTACATGAAGGCGCTGCTCGAAGTGAGAAAAAGATTTGAGAACGAGAAGCCGTTCAAGGGCATCAGAATAGGAATGGCTCTTCATGTTACAAAGGAAACAGCTGTGCTGGTAAAAACATTGATTGCCGGAGGCGCTGATGTCGCAATATGCTCCTGCAACCCGTTATCTACTCAGGATGATGTTGCAGCAGCACTTGCTTCTGACAGCATAAAAGTATATGCGTGGAAGGGCGAAACCACAGAGGAGTATTATAGTAATCTGAGAAGCGTTGTGGCATTTAAGCCGCAAATCACAATAGATGACGGCTGCGACCTGGTCAATGAGATTCACACGAAGAATCCTGAACTCATAAAAGACATTATTGGCGGCTGCGAAGAAACCACGACTGGCGTAATAAGATTAAGGGCCATGAAAAAGGATAATGCACTGAAATATCCTGTGATTGCAGTCAATGACAACAAGACAAAGCATTTGGTTGACAATTACTATGGCACAGGGCAGTCAGCCATTGACGGCATAATAAGGGCAACAAATGTGCTCTTTGCAGGTAAGACAGTGGTTGTGATGGGCTATGGCGACTGCGGAAAGGGAGTCAGCCTGAGGGCAAAAGGGCTTGGGGCAAATGTCATAGTCACAGAGGTAGACTCTTTCACAGCATTGCAGGCGCACTTCGACGGATTTAGGGTAATGCCCGGCAAGGAAGCAGCGAAAATCGGAGACATTTTTGTTACAGTAACCGGCAACAAGCATGTTATTTCTGCTGAGCATATGAAGCTTATGAAGGACTGTGCAATACTTGCGAATGCAGGGCATTTCAATGTTGAGATTGATATGGACAGCTTGAAAAAGCTTGCAAAGAAAACCACAAGGATAAGACCCTTCCTTGACGAATACACTTTTGCAGACGGAAAGAGGGTTTATGTATGCGGAGAAGGGCGCTTAGTGAATCTTGCAGCAGCAGAAGGGCATCCTTCCACTGTTATGAGTTTGTCTTTTTGCGGACAGGCATTGGCAGTTGAATACCTCATAAAAAACAGGGGCAAGCTTCCAGTTGATGTGATAAAGTTGCCTGAGGATATTGATGATAAAATATCCATGCTGCACTTAAGGATTTCTGGCATAGAGATTGACAGACTTTCAGAAGAGCAGAAGAAGTATCTGGCAGAATGGAAAGAGGGCACATGAGAATGAATTTTGAGTTTTTATCCCTGCCTTTTATCCATCTTTATGCCATGAATTATCGTCGTTTTTTTATCAAAAATCGCCAGAATACAAAAAAATCTTTGATTTTTTGTACATAAAATG
>CAYQKJ010000031.1:0-3692 GCA_964418195.1 uncultured Methanosarcinales archaeon
TGCCAAAACAATCAAAGTATTTCATCGAGAAAAAGAAATCTTCTCCTTTGATATCTCAAGTTTTTGCAATGAAGACAACATTTGCAGCGAATATGAAAATGAGATAAGCTGTCCATCAGACTGTCCTTCAGGAAGCAAAGATGATTATTGCGATGGCTTGGAAGATGGCATCTGTGATCCAGATTGCGCAAAAGGGAAAGATCCAGATTGTGAATTGAAAAAAGCAGAAACAAATGCATCAATAACCGGATGCGGCGATAGCATCTGTGACAATACAGAAAGCTACCTCAATTGTCCAAAAGACTGTCCCTCAGGCAGGCGAGATGGTTATTGCGATGGCGTAAGAGATGGCAAGTGTGATCCTGATTGTTTGAAAAATGAGGACCCTGACTGCATATCAGGAACTACTTATCAGCCAGGTGAAGGAAAAGCTGTTCAGAAAGCCAACACAACAAAGATAATAATTGCTGCAATATTCGGAGTGCTGATTGTATTTGTAATAATATTTATGATAATCAGGATGAAAAAGGAAAAGCCAGAAGCAGCATTTCGGCAAAATCAGTAAAATAAAAATAATAAAAATAACACAAACACTAGATTAAAACAAGAAACCAAAACAAGATGCCTAAAAAACTAATATTTTGGAAAAAGGGAGCAGAAGATCTGACAATAAAGGTATTCTTCGCTATCTTTATAGTCATATTTGTTATGTTTGTGATATTCACAGTGCTTAGAAGCAGGGGCAGTGCAACAATTGAAAAGGCGCAATCTGAATATTACACATTGACAAGCAATTTTTTGATGGCAATGCTCGGAAGCCCGTGCTTTGCAGTTGGAGATTTTGAAAAAGCAAACTGGCAGATTACCACAGCAGCATTTGTTGATGAGATGAAACTCAACTATTATAACAATGGAAATGAAGACTTGACATGTGTTGAAAATTACAACTTTCTCTATTCCTTGACAGTTGTTGACAGCATTAATGGCAAGAGATGGCGGATTGGTTTGAAAGAAGAGCCGGAATTTGCAGAGAGAAAACTATCAATAGCGTTGCCTGTAAGCATAAGATACAATTCAACAATTCCTGCAATTCATCCTGGCTATGCTGCTGTAACTGCTTATATCGGCAACATTCCCTCTTTTTACGGGGCATTAAAACAGGCATGCACCACGCATGAAACCATACAAACAGAATTATCCAGCGATTATACAATAAGATATAATAACACTCTTAACATTTTTTATATTGGAGATTACATTTTTTATCCCAACTTCAGATGTATGGTGAAAGACTTAACTTTGGAAAAAGGCAAGTATTTAATGATAATAAAATATGTGACTCCTGGAGATTATGTTGAAGTAGTAAAGTAAATTATCAAAAAACATTAGGAAAACCTTTTAAACATTCGTGCCAAGAAGTCTATAACCTGAACTATGTTAGGTTATAGATGAATTGGCGTAATTTCTTACAATGGCATCTGAGGTTTTTGCAGTTGAGTAATCTTTATAAAGATTGTATGTTTACCAAGAAATATCTTAGCTCAGGAACTGGGCGTTGCAGAGAGTGAAAACATAAGTAGCTCGGTGAAGCAAGAAGCCATATCCTCAACATCAGAGGTGTTAGGTTATGAGTAGTTCACCCATCGAAAACTTATTATATAAAAAAAGAGGCGAAAATGCTTTTTAAAAAAGCCCAGTCATCAGAGTTCATAGGAATCGCAGTTCTTGTTACAGCGATAGTGCTGATTGCGATATTCACCAGGATGCAGCTTGCAGGCTCAATGACTTCAAGGGCAGAATCATTGCTGAAAGGATTCAGGATTGCAGGCATAAGCACAACAGGCTCTGTAATACCTTATGTCACAATAAACGGAATACCTATTGAAGAACTCATAGGAGTATATTCCTGTTATGGAAATGAAACAGTTGACTATGGCAATGGCATAAAAATAAGCATTCCAGAAAATATAAGAATAACATTTGACAAGATTTATGGGAAAGACGGCTGGGCTCTATTTTTGAAAAAGGATGCTGAAAAAAACTCTTATCCGCTCTTCCTAAGCTCTACTGAAAAATCAGGGGAAGGAAAGCCAAGCTTTTCTCCTTATATCAGTTATGATTTCAGGTTTCCAAAACCATGCAGCCCAGGGGCAAAAGGCAGCGGAGTGTTATTTGTAGTTTCAGAATAAAGTTAATCACATAAAATAATGCAAGAAGGAAGCTGCTATCAGAAAAAAAATGAAAAATATAAATGCCAAATAAATGAAACAGCAGATAATGCGCTCTTTAGTTATAAATAAAAAATAATCTAGTTATCAATAACAAGATAACATGCATAAAAATATATTAAACACATTAAAAATAAAACTCATGGGGAAAGCAGCATGATAAAAACACATAATAAAAAAGCGTCTGTTTTTTTGACTCTATTTTTCATAGCAATAGTACTCTTCATTTTCTATCTGGTTGCATTGCAAGGCAGGAATATAAAAAAAGATTTTTCTGTTGAGCAGGAGCAGCGCGGTTATTTGGGCAATTATGTTGAACTGTTGAAGAAGTACGGCTTCCACTCCCTAAGAGAAGCAGGCACATCTGCCAGCTATGATAGCGCACTGAACTGCGCTGGCGCTGACAATTGCTATTGGATAAGCTACAGCGCAGCCATATCTCCTTCCCTGGGAGTTGTTCAAAGCGACATTGCCAACTACACTCTCATTTATTCCAATGATTATTTGGCATCAGTAAGCGGAGAAGATTTTGGAAAGGTTGTTTATAATGAAACAGGAAACTTTGATAGGATTCAGATTCAGGTTTCTGAACTTGATTTAACAGAAGAACCAGCAACAGGCTCTGCAAAGGCAGATGAGG
The DNA here is from genome assembly GCA_964418195.1 of uncultured Methanosarcinales archaeon. Classification (GTDB taxonomy): domain Archaea; phylum Nanobdellota; class Nanobdellia; order Woesearchaeales; family 0-14-0-80-44-23; genus CAYQKJ01. Next base: position 2,869 of record CAYQKJ010000031.1, read on the forward strand.
GATTTGGCATAAGCGGGAAGGGCAAAAACAGAACTTTTGTTACTTCCAGCATTGAACAGGAAAACAGGGAATCCATCAATAAATATACCACGATGGTTTATCCATTAAGATTCTGGTATCTTTACAGAAAGATAAGGAACTGGGCTGACAATAACATTATTTCAATGATTACATGTGGCAACATGCCCATTATAAGCGGAACCAGCTTTGGCTCTTCCTGCTGCCCCAGCATTTCAATTTCAGAGGCAGTCATCCCCGGAATAGCAGATGCTGCAATTGCTAAATTGCAGAACAGCTTTGACGAAAACGTCAATTGCACTTATGAAATCCTTTGCAAGTTTGCCCAGACAGAGCAGATATGCAAGGTGATAAGCTGCCCTCCTCCTTGCACTTGCCCTTCATCAGAATGCAGCAGCCAATGCACTAAAGAGCCAAAGTGTGTAAGTGTCAATTGCGGAAAGGATCCTGTTTGCGAAAACCCTGCTAATGTCCCAAATCCGCCATGTTCTCAAGGCACAAATACTGAAAATAATAATGAGTGCCCAAATGCCAATGCTGAAATCTGCTGCAATGCCGGGGCAGAGCAATGCTTTGGATACGGAGAGAAGCACACAATAAAGTTTATCTTAAATGTTTCATGCGTTGATTACAAATACCAGAACCCTGTTGCTGAAGACAGCTTTAAGAATCTGAAATTCAATTTTCTGGTTCATGTTGCATTGAGCCGCCAGGCAGTTCCATCCATCAGCTGCGACTGCCCTCCCCCTCCTACGCCATCTGAAAGCGAGTCAGAAAGTGAGAGTGAATCTGAATCAGAGTCAGAG
>CAYQKJ010000031.1:3792-7942 GCA_964418195.1 uncultured Methanosarcinales archaeon
CAACTGAAATATTTATCTTTCGCTCTATTAATTTTTGCTATTCAATTATAAAACCGATGTTTTTAGATTAAAATCAATAATATTTGAACAACATGAATCCTAGCCATAAACCCAGCCATAAAAAATCTGAATCTGCCAAATTAAAAAAGAGGAAATGCAGCTTTGCAATAAAATTAAAGAGAGTCGCAATTATTTTTATTGGCATTGTGTTAATATTCTCTTTTGCATCCATTGTGAAAATCTTTCATACTGCATATTCAATTTTTTCAGGCAGGTGCATAGAAATACGCGATATTCAAGCAGGTTCTATCAATGTCCATGAGCATGTGCAGAATGAGGAAAGTGCATCAAAGCTCTTGGCGGTTATGGACGAGCTTAACATTTCGGCAACACTCCTTTTGGGCTCGCCAGAGGCAACTCTTTATCTCAATAGAAATGGATTTACAGGATATGATGAAAACAACAAGCTTGCAATAAATCTGTCAAAAAAATATCCTGGAAGATTCATCCCCTTTTGCACAATAGATGTGCATAATTCAGATAAATTTGAAGAGTTTAAAACTTATCTAAATGAGGGATGCATAGGGCTCAAGCTTTACTCAGGGCACTCAATGTTTTACAGCTTGCCCTTAAACGATTCCAGCATGGACAATATTTACGAGTATTGTGAAAAGCACAGGCTGCCTGTCGTCTTTCACGTCAATTTTTACAAGTTTGGAGCGGAGTTTGAAGATGTTTTAAACAAATACCCTGAATTGATTGTGGACTGCCCTCATTTCTGCCTGATTTCCAGCAATCTTTCTCTGCTTTCTGAACTCATGCAAAAGCATCCCAATCTATATACCGATATCTCTTTCGGCTTTTATGCCCAAGACGGCTTTAAAAGGGTTTCAGGCAACGCCAAGGAATTCTCAAAATTCCTGACAGAACACCAGGAGAGGGTCATGTTCGGAACAGACATGGTCATCACAGACAACCAAAGAAAAAGCAATTCTTATATCAGCAACCTTACTCATTGCTACATGGGCATGCTTGAAGAAGAGCAATACGGCTGCTTCGTTGCAGATGAAATTATGGGATACTTCAATGGCGCAAACCTCAACCGCTCTGTTCTTGACAAAATTTATTCCAGAAATGCAGAGATTTTTTTGGGATGGATTGCACGCTGAAAAATCTTTTGAATAAAAATCCGCTTGCAGTTTTTTAATGAAACGCCTAATCATATGTATGCTAAGAATTGTCTATCAGCTCAGATGCGCAATCCGTCCTACAAAAAAGCAATATTAATAAATAGTTTTATTCCTTTAACCTAAAAAGAGCGTGATAGTATTGGTTAAAAGCCTCGAAGACATTGAAAATGAAGTTAGAAAACGACTTTCCGAGACTTCTGGAGAAGAGTCCCAATTAATTTCTCAGCAGTTCATAACCTTTCGGGCTGAAGAAAAAGAAGCCTCGCAGCTGAAAACCTTTTTCGAGAGATATGCCAATTTCGCTTCACAAATTCTTCCATTCATAAATGTCAGGGCTGAGTCCGAGAGGCAGATGTATGAAGACATCCAGATTGCGAGCATGAATATAAAGCCGAAAAATGTCATAGCATCTGCCATTTTCACAATAATATTTGCAGTGCTTGCTTCCATTCCATTCATGATTCTCGGCTGGATAGACTTTGGCTTTTTCATAATTGTTTCAGGAGCCTTTATTGCTTATGTTGCATATACATATCCTTCTTATACTGCACAGATTACCAAGATAAAGGCGCAGCAGGAATCTTTGCTTGCTTTGCTTTACATGACCATTTACATGAGAGTCAATCCTGTGCTTGAGAAGGCGCTTGCATTTGCAACAGAGCATCTGGAAGGCCCTCTTGGCAAAGACCTTAAAAGGATTCTCTGGCTTCTTGACGGAGGAAAAATTTCTTCCATAAACGAAGGAATAAACCTTTACATGCCCCCGTGGATTAGGAGAAACAAGGATTTTGTGAAATCCTTCATGATTCTAAATTCTGTAATAATGCAGGCAGACAAAGAGCACCAGGCAGCAATTCTAGACAAAGCATTGAACACAATACTTCAGGACACTTATGAAAAGATGAAGCATTTCTCTCACGACCTAAAAATGCCTGTTGTCATCTTGCATACTTTTGGTTTAATGCTCCCATTAATAGGGCTGATAGCATTCCCGATGATAAGCGTCTTCATGTCTCAAAGCATAAAGATATCCTATCTCTTCTTTGGCTACATAGTTATACTGCCTACACTGATATTCTTTTTTTCATCAAGAATAATATCAAAGAGGCCGGGGGCTTTTTCAGCCCCTGACATCTCAAAAAATCCACAACTTCCGCCTCCTAGAAAGTACAGGCTTAAAATAAATGGTAGCCAATATCTTGTGCCAATACTTCCTGCAGCAATAATCATAGCTTTGCTGATAATGAGTCCAGGAATTATACGCATAACAACAAAGACAATACCTGCATTTTTAGAAGCATCAAAACTGCTTCCAACTTCTTCTCCACCAGCATCTCTCATTGCAGAATATGATATAAGTGCGATGTTCATAACAATGACAATACCATTGGGGCTTGCGCTTGGAATTTTTGTTTATTTCTATGGCAGGAGCGCTCAGAGAATAAAATTGAGAAATGACATAATTGAGATAGAGGATGATTTAAACGCTTCATTATATCAAATAGCGAATCAGTTCACAGAAAACATCCCTGTAGAAATTGCAATAGACAAATTCATAAGGAATTATGATTTGATGAATTTGAAAAAGAAGCAGATATACCAGCTGTTTTTAACCATTCTAAAGCAGATGAAGAACTTAGGCATAACATTTGCACAGGCAATATTTCATCCTAATTATGGAATAATAAAATTTTATCCCTCAACTTTGCTCAAGGAAATAATGTGGATATTCACAGAAAGTTCAAAAAAGGGTTCTGAAGTGATATACAACATCCTAAACAAGATATCAGTTTATCTGGACAATGCAAAGAAGATTAAGGAACTCATATACGACCTATTGGCTGAAACCGTCAGTTCTATAAGAATGCAAGCGCAGATTTTAGCACCTTTCATTGCAGGCATAGTTGGTTCTTTAACTCTCATTATTGTAAAATCCCTTTATCAAATGCTGTCGCAGCTTGAAAACATCATGAAATCATTCACGGGCGGTATGCTTGGAGATACTAGCTTTTTTACAGACTTCATAAATTTCACACAAATGACGCCGCCAACATTGTTCCAAGTGCTTGTGGGAATTTATATGGTTGAAGCAGTTGTTTTATTGTCAATTCTTGCGAGCGGAGTAGAGGACGGCTTTGATGACATCGCAAGAGATGCAGCAATAGCAAAAAACACTCTCATAGCAATACTTGTTTATATCTGCGTGACTATTGTGGGAGTTGTTGCCTTAAACAGCCTTGTGGAAAAAGGAATCAGCATCACAAAAACAGCTGTAATAGGATTTATTCCTCTCTGGTATTTCAAAAGTCTCTACATGAGAAAAATAAGAAAAACATAAGGCAAAATTAAAATTAAAAATAAATAAAATAGAAAGTTAACAAAAATAAAATGGATTGAACAAATAAAGATAGAATAACCAAATACAAAAATCAAACATCAATGGAGATATAAAAACCAAACCCTAAAATAAAAGACAAGTTAATTAAAAATAAAATAATAATTTAATAATAAAAAAATAGAAAATAAATAAGATGGCATTTAGAAAAATAAAATAAAAAATAATAAACTAATCAATGAATATAAATGAAAAAACCATTGTAATCCTAAAATATTCCTAAAAATAAAAATTAAAATACATCAACATCCGTAGCATAATCAAGTGATTTTATGGAAGATATTTATATGAAATTTGGCATGATATTAATTGCAATAGCGGTAATGGCTCTTTTAATAGCATTTGCTTTTAAGGCATTGAATGTCCAGACACTCCCTGAAGACAAGATTCAAGGGATTGTTGGAAACAGCAATCAAGTATATCTAAGAATCGCAAAACTCTGTAACCTTTGCACAACAGAGAAATATTACAACCAAGAATGCTTCCTGCTCAAGACAAATCTTACTGAAGGAAATATAACAAAGATTTCAGATGTAGTCTTTGATAATTTTAAAATGCTTAAGGA
>CAYQKJ010000032.1:0-7926 GCA_964418195.1 uncultured Methanosarcinales archaeon
TTCCTTTTTCGCTAGCCTTTTCCTAAAAGGCTAAAGGGAAGCAAAACGCAATTCCGTAAACGCTTTTCATTTATGAAAAGGGTTTTTTTGAACCCGGGTCCTGGCCTCCGCAGGGCCAGATCTTATCCAGACTGGACTAAGAGGGCATTGACTTTCATTGCTATTTTATTGCAATAGCAAAGTTTTATTTTAGATTATTTGTTATGATAATTTTATATTAAAAACTTTGTTTAAGAGAGAAACAGTTGCCTAGTTTAAATTATTATTGATTATTTTTCTTGAGCAGCGCCGCCTACAAGAAGTACTATTGCAAATATTGCTATTATGAATATCACCAGTAGTCCTAAAACCTTTGGGTGGAATACTGTCTCTGCAATGTTTTCTCCATATCCGCTAGCATTTGTAGCATTTCCCCCTGCTGTTAATGAAAGCAGCTTGCTGCCATAGACCCCTGCCAGGGTTATTGCGAATATTATTGCCACTACTACAATAAGTGTGGTGTGCAAAGGCCCCCATTTCTGCATAGAGCCAGAGATTGTGGACTCGCTCATTCCAAGAAATCTGAATGATATAAGCACTAGGAGTATGAAGAGTATTACTAAGAAGAATGAAGGCAGCATTGATGTTATTATCTTGACTATGTCTGGTGACATCATTATTAGGAATGATATCACAATTGCAATTAATGAGCTTAGTCCCTTATTCTCACCTAGAACTTTTGTGGCTTGAAGTATAGCATACAATACTGCAAAAACCAGCAGAAATACAAATACAGGAGAGAAATTTTCCAAAAACAATACGTCTAAAAAAGTTGCCATAAAGGAATCCGCCTATTTTTTATTTCTTTGTCTATCGCTCTTTTTCAAAAGATTCGTTTAAGTTTTTCATCAGGCTGCCAAGCATACTTTGCTCTCCTGGTTTTCTCGGCTCTGCTGTCACTACCCATATTATTATTCCAAAAACCAGTAATGCCACTACAACAGCAGTTGTTTCTGGGTTTGCAGTAATTATATTCCCGAATCCGCCGCTCCACCATCCTGCTGACGCGCCAAATATGTATACGACAAGTCCAATTGATATTATAGCTATTAGTCCTTTGATGGAACCGCCAGTGTATCTTATACCCCATATTCCTACGAGCAGCAACAGCATTATCACAGCTATCAATATTAGGGAGATACTCGGCAATGCCTTGTTCATTATTTCAACAACATCGCCACCAGGAGGATAGTTTCCAGTCACGTGCGGAATTACCACTGTCAATGCGAGCACAAGCGCTATTATCACATTTATGTTCTTCTTCTCTTTGCCAAATAGATTGATGTTTTGCAAAACAGCAAACACTATTGCGAATATGAGTATAAAAGGCAGCAGAACATCTGTTAAGCCAAGATTTTCTAATGATATTATAATGCTTGAAAAGTCCATGTCTATCACCTTAGCAAATTTTTATTTTTAGAGAGATTAATGATTATTTAATTTATTCTTTTTTTTCTCTTCTTCCTCCTGCTGTCACAAAGATTATCGCTGCAACAATCACGCCAAAAAGGATTAGCGAGGTTGCCAATTCGCTATTTACGTTTTGTATAGCCCCTGTGAACATCCATTCAAGAACACTTTGCCCTGATTCCAGTTTAAATGCGTTGAGGAATATTATTGCTATGCCTATGAACATTATTATCATAAAGAGCGTTCTCCAGCCCTTTTCCAGGAAAATGCCTTCTTCAGTCTCTTTGTGGAAGGAGCCTATCAGCAGCAGGAAGAGGAATGACATCAGCAGCAGAAGGATTGAGTTAGATACTGTCTCATTTATGACTGCTACAAGCCTTGTTGAGCCAACTACCAATATAGAAGTTACAAAAGCCACCATGGCATTAAGGTTTTTTCTCGAATATTTCTTATCACCAATCTGCTCATAGCCGAATACCCTTGTTTTTTCGAGTATTGCGAATACAAGTGTGAAAACAAGCAGCATTGGCAGAATTACATCATAAACGCCTATTTGTTCAAAAATGGTTAGGGTCTCTCTCAAGTTAGATGTTGGCATTTTATTGGTTTTTTAGATTTCAGCAATATTTAAATCTTTTGTTTTTCTTTTGTTTTTTGCTCTCCTAATTGCTCTCCTAATTGCTCTCCTAATTGCTCTCCTAATCCAGCTTCCAGAATTTAGAGAAAATCTATGTCCACTTCCAGTTCGTCAAAGGTTGGATATTGCTTTATCGCTGCTGGTAGCAGATTAAGCTTCTTTAAGTCGTTTTTTATCTCCTGAACTATTGGAAGCGCAGTTATTATCCTCAATCTTTTATTATCTATCTTGATGAGATTTTTTGGTATTTTGTATTCTTTTCTTATGAATTCAGATGTCTTTTGGAGCTTTTCGATCAGCAAGGAATCAGCTGTTCTGGATGTTTTGATTCTTTCTATTTTGCGTTTATAAGAAAAACCTGGTTTTGTCTCAGGCAGGTAAATTGCTCCTCTTAGGAGCATTCCTTCTTTTGTTATTATGTCAAACTTTTCTGCAGAATTCCTTGCCCTTATCTTTATCCTGTTTCCAAGCTGTACCTTGTCCTTTAGTTTTGCGGTGCAGTAGTGCACAGAAAAATTGGCTTTTTCAGCTGTGCAGTATTTCAGCAGCTTAATCGCGAGTTCTTCACTTCCCATAACCCCATAGGATATCCTGTCTTTTGGAACAAAACCCTTTTCAAGAAGATTGTTTGCATTTGTGTCTGAAATTTCTAATTCGTTTACATTCAGGAATTTTACCTTTTCATCAGCATAATCTATCAGCTTCTTAGTCTGCTGTTCAAGCCCGGGTATTGCAGGAATTTCTATGCCTACATCCCAATCAAATTTCAATGCCAAATCTATCTTATTCCAGAACTTTTGATTGCAAAGGCCAGGATGAAATCTGATTTCATCCAAGCCTGCTTTGTGGAGCTTTTCAAGCTTGTCTTCTGTAACAAGTTCAGTGGGTGCGTAAAGATGAATGTGAAATTTTCTTCCAAATGTTTTTTTTAGAAGTTTTATATAACGAAGTGTTCTTTCAAAAACAATGAGCGGATCTCCGCCTGTGATGCTTGCTCCTCTTGCTTCTGAAATCCTTGCTTCTTCAATTATTTCCTTGTCACTATGAACGGGTCTCTCATTGGCAAATATCACATCCTTGTTCTTCTTCTGCTCTGAGAGCGGGCAGTAATAGCAGTTTCTCGAGCAAAGCCCTGTCGCGAAAAGAACCAGCTTCCTGCCTTTAACGCAGAGTTTACAGCCCTTGCTAATATCTTTTAGGCACCATGAACAGAATTTTGTCCTCTTGATTTTTGTTCCCATTATTTTCTCTATTTTCCTATTTTTCATTTTTGCAGAAATATTTTTCACCATAAATCAACAAGATGGAAAGAATTGGCTACTTGTTTTTATGCTTTGTCTTTCCAAGAGTTTTCTCTAATAATCTGCTCTAATGACACCCAATCTTTGAAAACCGCATCTGAATTTTCCTTCAGTTCATCTGACTTGGGATTGATTGCTATTTTCAAAGTGTTCTCCTTTCCCAGAATATCATCTGAAAGCATGAACATTCCTAAGTCCTCATAAGAATCGCCGAAAATGATTGAAGAGTTATAAGAAGAGATTATTTTTTTAAGCTCTTCTGCCTTGTCCTCTCCGGTTAAAATTGCATTTTCTTTGTCTAATCCAATTATTATATGGTAGTAGGTAAGGAGCTTGTTGCCGATTATTTCCACATCTGCATCATAATTCTCTTTTAAATTCTTTTGATAAGCTTCAAGCACTGGCTCAAATGCCTTGCTTATGAAGAATGTTTTTGATGAATCATCGGCAATTTCTTTTATGCACTCTTTTGCCTTTGGATAAGAGTGCTTGACTATCTTATAAGAAGCATTTTTTACACTCTGCTCTGAAAGCCCGCTGAGCACATTTTGCGCAAAATACTCTATGAGCTTTGCTTCTAGCTGAGAGCTCTCAGCATCGCTGCCAATACTTGACAGATTTTTCTCTTTTTTGTATTCCTCGACTTCTCTGTTTATGTAAAGCAAATGTTTCAGATTAGAATGAAACTTTGAAAATTGCTCAATCAAAGTTTTTCTTGTGAAAATGTTCTTGATTAATATTTCATAAGTTAGATAGAATGCCAAGTCTGCATTTGTTACGCCAGAAAATCTTTCAGGCCATATTCCTTTATGGATAGTGCCGTCTAAATCAAATATCGCAACTCTATTCTTGTTTTGAGTGTTTAGGATTAAATCAACAAGTTCTCTGGGCTCATACTTTGAATAGTTCCCATTTCCTACTTGGTAGATGGTTGACATTTCTTGCTCGATAAGGATTAAATTTTGTCATGTAATATTTAAATTAATTTAAATTATTATGTAGAAAATATAACCTCCTTTTAAATTTTACTACTAATATGCGGTTACAAAACGAAAAGCTTATAAATGAGAAAGTATTCACTAGTTATATGAGCAGCGAAATGGATGATATGGAAAGAAGAATCAATGAAATGAGTGAAAATGAAAAAAGCTATTATTTTCAATTTTTCAAAATAGTTGATATTGCCCACATCATGCTGCCTGAATTTCTAAAAATGTGCCACACTCTCGTTTATTCTGGATACAAGCATCCTAAGGATGCAGTAATTTTAACTGAACAGGTAATGAGAGATGCTGATGAATTAGTCAATAAGGCAAATATGAAGTTACGCGGAGAGTATTTCGCATTAATTCTTGGCAATTATGTAAATGATATAATGGTTGTACAGAAATATGCTTTTCCAGAAAAAGTTGAAAGATATAGCAATAAAGGGTATGAGGTTATGAAACAGTTTTTAATAAGCTGTCCTGAAGTTAATGATGTGGATGGTATTTTTGCTCTTAATAAGGTAAATGTGATGGAAAGCTTTGTAGATAAAACACAGAAAAGGGCTTTTGAAGAACAGAAAGAAGTTTTAGGTATAGACCATGTTCATCCCACTGGCCCAGGAGAAATAATTCCATCCTACGCAGATGTGCGCTTTGTCTATAAGCGGATTAAGAACAGCAAGAAAACCAAGTTTTTACCTATTCATGACATGCTAGGAAACTGCAGCTATTTTTATGTCAAAGATTCTTTTATGGATAACAACTACGAAAAATTAAAAGAGGCTTCTAAGGATTATAGGGAAGCTTTTGTAGCGAATAATTTTCCTCCAATGCATAAAACAACTGACAAGGCTGAGATAAAAGATGTCTTAGAAAAAATAATTTTTGATTCTTATAAAGAGAAGTTTAGTAAAAAAAATAATAAATTGTAAAAATAAACTATGCGAATATAATAAATCATAAAAACATTTTCTGATAATTGCTGAAAATTGCATTTGCAACTTCTTCCTCATTCATCCTCTTTATCTCTGCAATTTTCTTTATGCTTTCTATTATGAAAGAAGGTTCATTCTGTTTGTCCTTGAAAGGGCTTAGATATGGGGCATCTGTCTCTGTCAGAATGTGCGATAATGGAATTACATCAGTTAATTGTTGAAAATGCTCGTTATACACCACATTTGTAGGTATGCTCAGCATCCATCCATTTTTGATTGTGTCCTTTACGAGTTTCAAATCTCCATTAAAGCAGTGCAGAACAACATTCTTAATTTTGCTCCTGGAAAGCATTTCAACAGTGTCTTTCTCAGCTTCTCTTGAATGGATTATAACTGGCTTGTCAAGAGATTTTGCAAGTTCAAGAAATCTTTCAAACAACGCTTTCTGTCTTACAAGCTGCTTTTCATCCTTGACCCAATGATAATCCAAGCCTATTTCGCCGATTGCAATTATTTTATCAGCATTTTTTTCTATAAACTTAAGTTCCTCTTCAATCAAGAAATCTTCAAATTTTTCTATAAATTCAGGGTGGAGCCCTAAAGCAGGCTTTATCAAAGAATATTTTTTTGAAAGCTCAATTGTTTTTCTATTGGATTTTTTGTCAGTTCCATTGTTTATTATTACTTTGACTTTATTCTTTTCTGCATTTTTGATTACTTCGGCAATTTTTTCATTTTCAAAGAAATCTAGATGAGCGTGCACGTCAACAAGCATCATTTTACCACTCTAAAAACTTCATGATTTATTTCACATATTTCCTTGTCCAGTTTATATCTATGTTCTTTACATCGTGTTTTTCAATTGAGAATTCTATATTTGCAACCATTTTCTTGCCAAGAGCCTTCTGTATCAAATAGAAAATGCTTGTCTTCTCTCCCAAATCAAGGGTGCTCATCTTGAGAGTGCATAGATTTATCTTCGCACAGCTACTCTCTTCATCTTTTATTCTCATGCAAAGCTGGTTGCCTTCTCCTTCTATGCCTTCCTCATCTATAACATAAATTTTTTCAACATTGTAGGGAAAAATGTATTGGTCGACTTCCTTGTCAAGAGAGCCCCCAATGCACACAGTATTTACAGAATACTTCAGTCTATTGAATGATTCTCTTGCCTGGCTGACTTCCTGCTGGGCCATATATCTGGAAAGAAAAACATAGGCGCCTGAAAACACAATACCTCCTATTATCAGTCCTGCAATAATCCACATCCACACTTCAACAGATTCCATCTTATAATGCAAAAATTAATTATTCTCTAATAATTCTCCTTTTATATCAAGGTTTTTTATTTAATTTTCATATCTTCATTTTTTATATCAATTTGCATAAAATGATTTAAAACATTTAACGGTATATTTAATCTTACATATTTATTGATATATTTAATCTATCTTTACGAACTTTGTGTTGTAATCATAAGAAATTATTGCCTTGTCGCTATTGCCATTATAGGTAATAGTAACGTTAACTTCATTGCCTATATAGTCCTTTAATTTGTCTGCATTAATATTGCAGTTATTGGGTCCAAGAATGGCATAGCACACAGTTCCCTTTATTCTGCCGAGCTTTCCATTTTCATAGCATAACTTTGCGCCTTTCACTATCTCGTACTGGAAATCAGCACAGTCAGTTGTGTTTATCTTCTGGACATCTGGAGTCACATCTTCTTGTCCGCACTCTCCTGTGAGTTTGCACATGAACTTGCTGGTGCTGAAGCTCCACTTGGTTAGAAGCCCCACAATGACAAAGACAGCTATAGTTGCTATAAAAATAAGAAAAATGTAGTTGATTGCCATGTCAGCTTTTTTGTTTTTTTGCATATTGTGCATAAATTTCAGCCTCTTGAACTTTTAATCTCCTAAACTGCCTCAAATGTCTGTAAAAATTCTTTCAGCAGCGGTAAAATCATAAAAATGACAACAATAGCGACAACTATTATCATTATTGCAATCAAACTGTATTTAAAAAACTTCCTGGATTTCCTCTCTTCTCCAAACTCTTCTTTTGCCTCAACGCCCTGTTTTTCCCGATTCGCAATGTTGTTTGTATCTTGCTTTTCAAAAGTTGTTACTTTTCTGGTTATTCTTTCACTTTCTTCTTGCATCTGCTGAACTTCTGCTTCAGAATTAATTCTTCTAAATATGTCGTTTTCTGAAAGTTTTATTGCATTGCCAAAATTATCTATTTCATAGACAAATGCGCCTAGCCCAAGCTCTTTTCTGAAAACATTTGCCTGCTTTATGCTTTCAAATTCCCTTCTTGAGCGCTGGTTGGTAACAAGATATGCCATTGCCAAACCTTTTTTATTGTTTTAAGGTTTTATTAAATTATTGTTAATTAGTTTTAATAACAGTTTACAAATGCAAATTTTAATCATTAACTAATTTATTATCAATAATTTGTTATTAACTAATTTTATTATTTTAATGTTTCTGATATTTATTGAATGAATTTGAACTACAATTTGAACTGCGTTTCATAACAAATGTATTCAGGCAAAATAATTTGGTAATATAGATGAATAATCTTAAATAAATATCTTTGGGCTAAAGCCCAAA
>CAYQKJ010000033.1:0-7860 GCA_964418195.1 uncultured Methanosarcinales archaeon
ATATACGTCATTCTATCACAACTATATTTTATCAGATAATTAATTAGCACCTGCATATGTTCAAAAAAAATAAGAAATGAAAATAAAAGAAAATTTAATATTTGTATATTTAATTTATTTCTACTTTTTCCTTGAGCGGGACTCTGACAGGCTCATAATCACTATCAATACAATCATTATCGCTACTCCCAGAATGATATAATTAAGGTAAAGCGAAAAGAATTCTTTTACAGGCGATAATGCGCCAGCTATTTTTTCAAACGCTGCTGCTGATTTTTGAGAGATTTGTGACTGTGTGGTTTGTGACTCCTCAGACACATTTTTCTGCTGCTCCGCCGGAATTTCTTGGGTGGCTGTCGGCTGTGCAGTTTGTGTAGTTTCATTGACTTCTTCAGATTCGTTATTAACTATTTTTATTACGGGCTTGAGGCCGCCTGTATAGTTAGTTTGATATTCTGTCTTGTTCTGAGTGGGCGTAGGCGTAGCTGATGGCACTATGTTCAGCATTTTGTTCTGGCTTGCATTTTCCTCGGTTTTATTTGGCTCGCTCGTGTTTATTGGCAATTCTTTCTTTTCCTCTGCTTTTTCTCTCTTAACAACTGCCTTGATTTTTGTAAATATGTCTAAGCAGAAATTTTTTACAGCAACAGCTGAGCTGTAAACCTTATCCTTGACTTTCTGGAAACCGATGAAATAACAGACTGCAAACAATATCAAGACTACCCACAAGATTAATACGACCCACTTGAGATAATCAGTTCCAGAAGGCCTTCTAAGCACTTCCTTCCTTGCTTTCTTTTCTGTTTTTTTTGCTATTTTTGCAGGCTTTAATTCAGATTTCTTTAGTTGCACTGGCTTTTCCTTCTCCAGTTTCTCAACTATTGGCTTATAATACGGCTTTTCCAGCTTTTTCTTTTCAATCTGTATTTTTCTTCTTTCCCTGAGACTCTTAATTTTTGGTAAAAACTTCCTAAGGATGAAAAGAAGCAATAATAGGAGAATTATAGCTAAAAGAACTATGAGTATAATCTTGATATATTTTGAAAAGCCTATCAAGGCATCTTTTATTCTTGCAAAAAGCGACTTAGCTACAAAGCATTTCTCAACAGAGAATTTCAGCGGAATCTCTGCCTCTATCTTGGAAGTTTCTGCATGCGCCTCAAACATGCTCTTATAGGTTCCGGCTCTTGTAATATTAAACTCTAATTTTATTGTTATGTTATCATTCGGCATAAGCCATATGTCAGATGGAGTTATTGAAGCTCTGTCAGACAGCGTGCTTGTGGTAAAGGTATAGTGTTCCTTGAAGCTGCCTGTGTTTTTTAGCTGAAATTCAAACTTTTGAGTTTCATTTGAGCATGTTTTTTCTGTAAGCTTCTGCGTATATAGCGCGATGTTTGAAACTTTTTGAACAATTATTTTCTGCTGCAGCGTCTTTTCCCCTGAATTTGTTTCAATAAATGTCTTAAGGTAGTAAGTTCCTGAAATTTCACATCCGGGGCTTATGAATGTATAGAGCTCTTTTGTCTCTCCCGGTGTCAGGAAGAAATCTCCTGGAGCAACTGTAGTGAATTTTGTGGCAGTCCCAGAGAGGCTTATCTTGAAAGTTAGAATCTCATCACCGGTGTTTTTAACATATATTTTATCAGTAAAAACTTCGCATGCATTCACTTTGATAACTGCATTGTTTGAATAGGCTGTGAATGAAGCTGAAGGCTCTGCACTTGAATTGAGCACTACTGAAAAAAGAAACGCCAGGACGATTATAGCGAAAAATCCATAAACTTTCTTTTGAGAATTGTTAACATCTTGTTTATCAACATTTTTTCTGAAGAGCTGCTTCATCAAGCCACCCCCAATCGAGTATTCAGATATAATGATGCTTTATTTAGATTTTTATTGTGTTTTACAATAAAATATTTACATCAATTTATTTATCAATTAAAAATATTTACTACTGTAGAGAGAAGTCATACTATATAAAGCTTTTGGTTTTATATTTGCATCAAAAGTGATAAAAAGAAATCATTAGTTATCTATTTCTATTCGCAAGAATTTATTTGTAATAATTATTTAAACATCCAAAAATTGGGCATCGGAAAATTGTCAAGAAGCAGACAGAATCAAAAACAAATGAGAAAAAAGAAAAAGAATAAAAAAAATAAATAATGAATGAAAAAATTTTAAAGCTTTTAATAGTAGGTCTGGTTTTCCTCTTCCTTCTCTTCCTTGCCGCCAAGCCTGTTAAATGCTATTATAAGGCCCAAAATCACTAGCAGCACTACCAAGACGATTAGACCTATTTCCAGTCCTTTCTTGAAGTTAGCCCATGAAACTGGTGCTAGCTTTCCTGAGACAGTTGCACTGACTGGTATATCCTTTTCCTGTCCTGCTGATGTCACTGTTATAGTGAACATGTGTTCTCCTTCAGCTACAGTCTCTTTTGGGGATAGGTAGATATAGACTGACTTTATATCTCCTGGCTGCAGGATGAAAACATTGCTCGGTGATATCTGAAGTGTTGCCCAGTCATCTGCTCCCTTTGTATCTATTGTGTAGGTCTGTGCTGAGGTACCAGCGTTCTTTATCGTGATTGGATAAACTGTTCCTGGTCCGCCTTTCTTGACTTCTTGAGCCACTGCACCGACCATGATTATTGTCTGTTCATTGGTTGTCTCTGGTGTAGGTTTTGGCTGGCATGTTTCTTCTTCAACAATGTGCACTAGTGTGAAAGCAGTGCTTTCTTCATAGCCTTCATCATATTCTATTGCAGCCTTTACCTCATAGTCGCCTGTCTTAACGCATGCAGGTATTCTGAGATAAATTTCTTCAGATGAAGTTGATTCGCCTGCCTTAAGCTCGTCTATGTATTCTGAACCTGAGATGCCCAAGTCAGGTATTGAAACCTTTATTTTTATTCCTTCCTCGTCCTTTTCTCCCATATTCTTTACTCTTACTATGGCAAGCAAGGATCTTCCTGACTTGACTTCGTTTTCGGGGCTGAGCACAATGTCCTTTATTACAACATAGTGTCTCTGTTCAACTATGTGCAGTCTGTAAAGCCCTTCAAATGCTGACTCTGTTCTTGTGCCGATTCTGATTCTCAAGTCATAATAATCTTTTTCTACCTTGTCAGGCACTGTTACTGTCAGAGTCTTGTAAACTGTATCGTTTGCATCTAAGTCAAATACATGAGTAGAATCTGAAAGAGATTCATGATCGCTGTATTCATAACCTAGAATTGCAGCGTCTGCCTCTATGTTGTTCTCTGGCTGAGAAGCTTGCAATTTTATCTTTATGTTTAATGTATCGCCTCTCTCAACCACAAGGTGGTCTCCAGATTGAAACACATCGCCGTTTATCTTTACTTCCTGTACTGTCGACAATGCACTAACTATTGCTGTTGAAAGTATTCCAACAACAAACAATATCAACCAAAAATTCTTCATTTTTTCCTACCCCCATTTATGTTTTTGTTTTTAATTTTAGCTTTCGATTTTATTTGAGATGTTTGAATTCTCTTTTTTCTCAGCTAAAATAGATTAGCGTCGAATAATTGATTTGTTGCTATCTAGTAATCACGACTCATATATAAATCTTTCGGTTTATTTAGCATACAATAGTAGTTACATATTTTAACTATTCGGTAGTTTATTATGATATTTTCTGCGTCATTACTAATGTTTAAAAAATTAATTGTTGACGCATGATAATGTGGCAAATGCCGATGTAGCGGATGATGATGTGCAGCAGGAACATTCTCTGCAGCAATTGTTTCTCACAATTATGGTTCTGTGCTTTACTCTTCTAACATCGTCGTTAATTGTAAATCTGACATCATAAATCCCCTCAGGCGTATCCTTGGGTATGGTCATCACAAACACTTTTGATATCTCGTCGTTGCTATTCATCTTGAACGGCCCCATTCTGCTTCTTAATGAAAGGTCAGGTATGACAGCTGTTATTTTGATATTCTCTTCATCGTGATATCCCAAAAGCTTGAAATCTATAAGCGCAGTAAGATCCTCGCCGGGCTTTATGCAATCCTCATTTATTATCTGAAGCTCATTTACCGCGATGTCTGTCTTTGGAATTGCACAAGCACTCCATTCAGTCCATTTGAAATTTGACAGGCATTTTCTGCATTGTCTCCCTAAATCAGGAAAATCTCTTTCCTCTGTCTCTCCCGGATTGCACTCTCCTTCGTTAGTGCAGTTTCCCCAATCGCTCCAGTAGCATGAATTGGTGCATATTCTATACTGTCTACCTCCCAAGCCGCAGCTTCTCATATCAGTTGAATCTGGCGCGCAAATGCCCTGTCCAATGCAATCGCTCCATGCGCCCCAGTTATAATCAGGCAAGCACATCCTGCTTTTTGTGCCGCACAAACCGCATGCCTCTGTCTGAACATCTCCGGGCATACACTCGCTTTCATTCTGGCATTTACTCCACGCACTCCATACACAACCAGAAGTGCACTCCCTAATTTGTGTGCCGCCATAGCCGCAATCCTGGGATTCATATTCCCCTTCAATGCATTGTGCGCTGCATCTTGCCTTGTCGCAAGTGTGCGTCAATGGGAAGTTTCCAATAGTGCAGGCACGGGTAGCTTCGTCACAAGTTGAAATATATTGAGCTCTGAAGTCCCAAGTGAATGAATTTCCGTCAGGGATATTGGTACAGGTTGATATACCATCTATATTATAAGCCGAACAGTCTATAAGCGTTCCAGGAATACAGTTGCCCAGGCTGCAAGATTCTTCGCCATTACAATATAAATTATCATTGCAATTCATCACAGTATTTGTATTGACCTGGCACTGCGCATCATGGCAATAGCCATCATCATGCTTAACAAAAGTGCCTTCACAGTAATTTCTGTCCAATTCGTTGCAGTTCTGCATCTCAGATGGAGTTCCTGAAGTACAGTTAAAATTAACGCATATTCCTTCAACATGCATTATTTTATCCCCGCTGCAATAATCCCTGTCTAATTGATTGCACTCATTGTCATTGGAACATTCACCGCATCTAGGGTCATTTGGATAAATTGTAACTGCAGTGCATGCATTGTTTTCGCACTGGCAATTTCCAAGACATGAATTTGCAACATCGTCATAATCATAATAGTCCAATCCATAACACCCGTCCCGATAATTGCAGTAGGTGTAAGCGCAGCTGTGAGTAGAATCGCACTCTGCACCACAGTTTTGCACACTGCATGTGTGGCTTATTGTATAATCTCCAGAGGTGCATTCATTCAAACCTTCATCACATAAACTTGTAAAAGTCTGTCTGAAATCCCAAGTAAAATGAATATTATCCGGATTATTATCGCAAGTCGCTATTCCTATAATATTATTGCCACTACAATCCCTCTGCTCATACACACAACTATCTGAACTCTCATCACACCTTTCATTCACAGTGCAGAATAAATCATCAGAACAATCGACAGCAATGCCTGAAACGCAGTTGCCAGCAACGCATGATTCCTGCCCATTGCAATACAAACCATCATTGCAATTCTCAACAGTTGTAGTATTAACATGGCAGGCTGCAGCAGAGCAATAGCCATCATCTCTCTTAACAAAAGTGTCTACGCAATAATTATCACTATCTAAACTATTACAATCCTGCACAATACTTGTTTGGTTTACACATTCATAATTTATGCACTTTCCCTCATCATGCTTCAACAAATCTCCGGCACAATAATTCCTATCTAAACTATTGCAATCATCATCAGTCTGGCATTCTGTGCATCTTGCATCATCATGATAAATTATTGGAGCGCTGCAAGAGTTCTGAGTACAAGTGCAGCCTAAAGTACAGCTGTTAGCAACATCAGAATAATCATAATAATCATTGCCATGACAGCCATCCAAATAATCACAATCAGTAGCAGCACAACCATGAGCAGAATCGCACTCAGCACCACAATGCCCCAAAGAACAAGCATAACTAAAAGCATCATACGAACAGCCACATTGACTATCACAATTTCCATAAGAATCCCTTGAACCATAAAGCTTTCCAAAACATTCATGATTAGATTGCAAACAATAACTATTATCTTGAGTATTAGGAAGTTCACACTGCTCACCAAAATTAATAACACCATTACCGCACACCGGTGGCGGAGGAACACACCGTGCATCATCATAATAAATCATAGGACTTCCACAGGCATTATGCGAACACTCACAACCAGAGCTGCACGAATTAGCAACATCAGAATAATCATAATAATCATTGCCATGACAGCCATCCAAATAATCACAATCAGTAGCAGCACAACCATGAGCAGAATCGCACTCAGCACCACAATGCCCCAAAGAACAAGCATAACTAAAAGCATCATACGAACAGCCACATTGACTATCACAATTTCCATAAGAATCCCTTGAACCATAAAGCTTTCCAAAACATTCATGATTAGATTGCAAACAATAACTATTATCTTGAGTATTAGGAAGTTCACAGTCTTCCCCGCTGTTGATTGTGCCATCTCCGCAAGTGGAAGTCGGGTAGCATTCCGGGCATGGCGGCTCTATAGGGTCTTCGCCGCAATCAGGATCTACAAGAGGGTCGCATGCTTTGACATTTTTTGAATAAGCCACTAGAATTGCAATAGTCAACACAATAATTAGGAATGCAGATGCAACAACAAATAAAGTTCCTTTTTTGGAATTGTAGTTTTTCATTTTTCGCCCTCTTTTCATTTTTCTATGGATTGGTTATAGGATGATTTGTTGTAATATCTTCAGTAGGATGCCTTTGTAGATACTCCTCGACTTTGGTTCTGATGATGTATTTCACATTCTCAAAATTAATCCTGCCTTCTTCTTCTTTATAAACATAGTTGGCAGCGCTTATATGCTGCTTGAAGTTTGGATTTTCAGTCTTTGTGTAAAATGAGAGATTTCCACAGAAGTGTTTTTGTTCTTTATCTGAATAACCAGAGTCAAGTCGCATTGCAATATTTACGTCATCTCCTGTATACAACGTAAATGTGCGCTCATCGTTCAGCTCGTATTTTGCCTTTTTGTAGTCATATGTTTTGTCAGTCAACTTTAGAAGCGCATCCTTTCTCAGCTGGTTGGATGTTTCTTTGCCCTTATCACTGAGCTTTATTGACGCAACAAGCGATTCTAAAGCATTGTTGTATCTGCCTTCCCCGTTTACGAGCGCTCTCGCAAAGTCATAATTCAAGTTGACACCGCCTTTGCAAGCGCATTCAAGCTTTGAAAAAAGCTCTTCTGTTATCTTCTCAGCAATATCATCTATGTTTTTTTCAACTGAATTTGCAAGGCATTCAGAAAGGTCAATAAAACCGTAGTATTTATTGCCTGCATTATCTTGTATTTCATAAACAAGATTGAAAGGTCTTTTGTCATTTACAAAAAATACTGATTCCTTTCCGTAAACAAATTCTCCGTCAGAAAGCTTTCCATTTGAAAGTATTGCATTTAAATCTTTAATTTCTTCAGCGTCTTTTGTAAGTTCAACAGCTAGTTCAGGTGTGAGAAGGCTTTGGAAAACTGGAGAATATCTGCTGAAGTCATTCTTCTCTTCTTCAGTCAGTTCAGATTCTGCTGTCCAGCCCCAGTTGAATTCTTTAAGAGTATCCTCAATTGTAGGTTCGTTTTGAATAGCTGCATTATGCGCTCTCACATTTGCGCCTATTCCAGTAAATCCCATAATTCCTGCTAAAAGAAGTATCAAACTCTTATTTTTAAAAGTTTTAAGCATATTAAGATACACCCCCGATAGTTATAAAAATGTCTAAGTAAGCAAAAACATCAAATAAAAAACAAAAGGGGATATATAAATCTTTCGTTATTGTTACTATTATAT
>CAYQKJ010000034.1:0-7845 GCA_964418195.1 uncultured Methanosarcinales archaeon
GTATAAATCATTAGACTCATTAAAGATTGAGGAAAACTAAAAACAAGTATTTCTGCCCTCAAGTTTAGGATAGCGATTATAAATAAGGTTATTACGGCGAGAATCCTTGCATAATTTTTCCTGAAAAATAATCCTATTGCTATCATTATAATCAGAACTGACACTATAAAAAGAAAAAGAAGGTTTGCTGCCCAGGCAACATTTTGGGGTATCGGATAGCCGCCAAAAAATGCAGATATAATGAAGTCAAAACCATTCCCAACAGCGAGATAGCGAGCAGAATCATAAAAACAGCGATTATTCTTACAAGAATGGGAAGTTTTAGTTTTGATTTTTTGTTGGTTTTTGGCATTTTGGTTAATCAATGCAAAATGCAAAGAGGATTTATATATTTATCTCAAATCTGCGCCAGCATGCTTTATACTTTGCTGCCTTGATTCAATCACGTGCATTATATGCTGATTATGCTGTTACATTCCAATTATTTTCAATTAATATTCCAGAAAATTCAAGAAAAAGCAATATTCAGCACAATAAATGCTCATTGGATTTTCCTGCAAAAAGTCACAAATCCTGAATGCCCAATTGCCTGGCTCTTGGGCCTTACCTTCCTATCGTCAACTTCCCACTGCCTTTCTATTATTTCAATTGTTTTCAGGTGAATGAAATTCTTGTATTGTTTCAGGGCATTGACAAAATCCATCACTTGCGGAATGGTCGGGCTGTAAGATGCCAAAAAGCCCCCTGTCTTCAGGGCTTTTTCAGTGTGCTTCAAAACCTTCCACGGCTCTGGCAAATCCAGCACTATTAGGTCAACATCTCTTTCATCAATTCCTTGGTATACATCCCTGTGCTTTATCTCAACATTCTTCAGTCTCAAAAACCTTGCATTTTCAGCAGCCACCTTCAGAAAATCCTCTCTTATCTCGTAGCTTGCCACTTTCTTTGCATAATTTGCCAGAAAGCACGCCAAGGCTCCTGAGCCAGTGCCTGCATCAACCACGACGCTCTTCTTACTGATGCCTGTCTCTGCAATTATTGATGCCACATCCTTTGATGGTATTATCTGCGGCGCCCTCTTTATCTTTTTGTAGCAGTCGATAAAGCTTGGCGAGAATATGTAAAATGTTTTTTTCATGTTGGAATGAAGTTTCGAGCCGTCCTTCTTCTTAAGGTCTGCCTTCTTGATAAAGCCGTATTGAGTGTGAAAATCCTGATTGATGTTCCTCACATAGAATATTCTGCCTTCTTCTGTCGCAAGTATCTTTTTTATCCTGTCCATGAGAAAGGAAAAACCTTATTTGATATAAAAAGTTTTTGAATGGGCTGTGAATGAACTGTTGGAAGATGTAGCAAAGATGTAGCAACTATATGTTCTCTGAAATTGCAAAAATTTATTAAGAACCATGCCCATATATGCCTTATGAAAACTATTCTATCCAAGAAGATACAGCATGAAATTGCCCATCTTCTCATTATAATGATAGTCATCATCGGGCTCTTTCTCATAGGAAAGGGAATCACGGGAATGGCCGTTTTGCAGAATTCTAGTGCAGAGTATGACAGCTTCAGCATCCTAATGGGGATGATGATGATTCTGGTTTCTTTTGTGATGGTACATTTTCTACTGGTTAAAAAAGAGTAAACATGAAATAGTGAAATTTATGAAGTAATGAAATTGATGTGATTTTTTCACATGTTTAGCAGGAAAAACTTAAATATTTCTGAATAAATTTATTTGATATGGCAAAGTTATTTGATGTGGCAAAGCCAAGGTTTGTTGTTCAGGAGCATCACGCTTCTCATCTGCACTGGGACTTCCGCCTTGAGCTTGACAATGTTCTGAAGAGCTGGGCTGTGCCTAAAGAGCCTCCGACAAAAAGCGGAATAAAACGCCTGGCTGTTGAAGTTGAGGACCACGAGCTTTCTTACATCAACTTCAAAGGCATAATTCCTGAAGGAAGTTATGGCGCAGGTACTGTAAAGATTTGGGACAGGGGAAATTATGAGCTGGAGAGCAGAAAGCCGGAAAAGATGGTTTTCAAACTGCATGGAAAAAAGCTGAAAGGAACTTACGTTCTCTTGAAATTCAAGAGAGTGGGAGAGAAAAACTGGCTGCTTTTCAAGAAAGATAAATAATTAATAGAATAAAAAAATATAAAAAATTTTCACAATAAAATCTAAAGCTGAATCTTAGAAAAGGAATAACTTCCTATTACAAGAAAGACTACTGCAATTACTGACAAAACTATCAAATCAGTTCCAAGCCCAAAGTGAACCTGATTAATCAACGCTCCCCTGAGTCCGTCTACTCCGTATGCAAGAGGATTGAATTTTGCTATCATGACAACTGTATTTGGAAGTCCTTGTAAAGGAAATAATGCGCCCGAGAGAAAAAATAGTGGCATAATTATGAAGTTGCTGATGAACTGGAATCCCTGCATATCTTCTAATTGGGAGGCAATTGCAGTTCCAAATGCAGTGAATATGATTGCAATCAATGCCATAAAGACAATTGCAAGAGGGATTGAAAAAATATTTGCAGGCCTAAAACCAAATATGATTGAGAGAATGAACACAGCAATGCCCTGCATTACAGCAACAGTCGCGCCTCCAAGAGTCCTCCCTATCATAATGTCAAGTCTTGAAATAGGGGCTACAAGTGTTTCCTTCAAGAAGCCGAATTGCCTGTCCCATATCATTTCAATGCCCGTAAAAACTGATGTAAATAATATTGCCATTGCAATTATTCCAGGAGCAATGAAATCAAGATAGTTGCCGCCTCCTGCTTTCTGAAAAATCGGTCCAAAGCCAAAACCTAATGCAACCAAAAACAGGACAGGCTGCGCTAATGAGCCGATTATTCTTACCCTTGAGCGAAGATATCTTTTCAGCTGCCTTATCCATAGAACGTAAATTGCTTTTATTTTCATGTTTTCATCTCTTAAACATCCTTCTGTGCATTCTCAGCATATCCAAAGTAGACGCTTCTTCTTCCCTGATGTCTTTGCCTGTGAGGCTTATGAACGCATCCTCAAGAAAAGAAGTTTTGGTCTTTTTCTTGAGCTCATCTGAAGTTCCCTGAGCAATAATCTTTCCATGGTCTATAATTGCAATCCTATCTGCAATTCGTTCAGCTTCATCCATATAATGGGTTGTAAAAAAGACAGTTATTCCTTCTTTTTTGTTAAGCTCCTTTATGTAATTCCAGATGTGATTTCTCGTCTGCGGGTCAAGCCCTAAGGTGGGTTCGTCCAGAAAGAGAATTAGGGGATGATGCAATAATCCTCTGGCAATCTCAAGCCTTCTTTTCATCCCTCCTGAAAAATGCTTGACCAGCTCAATTTTTCTATCCCATAATTCCACCATCTTTAAGAGCTGCTCAATTCTTGATTTAAGCACATTTGAGGGAACATCATACAATATCCCATGGAATTCCATGTTCTCATAAGCAGTAAGCTCGTCATCAAGACTTGGGTCCTGAAATACTATTCCAAATGTCTTTCTGACTTTATCAGGCTGAGTGATTGGGCTGTGTCCATTCATGATGATGCTTCCTTTTGTTGGCAGGAGAAGTGTTGTAAGCATTTTGATTGTTGTCGATTTTCCGGCACCGTTCGGGCCAAGAAATCCGAATATCTCGCCTTTTTTTATTGAAAAGGATATATTGTCAACTGCCCTGAATCCATTAAAGTCTCTTGTAAGATTTGAAACATTTATTATGATTCCATTGTTTTTATTTTCATCATTCTTGTTTCCATTACTCTTCTTCCCATTGTTTTTAACCATTTGAATCACTTCAATGTCATTCTTTAAAAATCTTTAAAATGTTCTCTTTTGTCGGTTTGTCTGTTCCCATGTATTTTACAAGTTCCTTCAGCAGCGCTATTGTTTCAGCTGTTTTTTTATTTCCCATTTTTTTAAGACTTTTTACAATTATATCCTCTTTGCTTAGTGCGAGTATAGCAGAAATTAGTTTCTTGCCTTTTTCTGTTACTGAGAGAGGGTTTATTCTTCTGTCTTTCGGGTCACTCTCTCTTCTAATAAAGCCTTTTTTTTCAAGCGAGTCAATTACAGGTACAAGCGTTGCAGGACAAAGCATCATCCTTTCACTGAGCTGAACCATAGTGCATCTTTCCTTGCTTAAGATTCGCATAACCCCGAACGCAAGAGGGCTGATCTTTAGCCCCTTATTCTTTAGCCGTTTTTCCATATCGCTTCTTGAAAGTTTAATTATTATGCCTGTCAGTATCTTTACATTACGTGCCGAATCCTTGACATCATTTTTTTTCATAATTCTCACATCATTAGTATACAAATGATTAGCAGGCAAATGGTTATTAGGCACATGTTTATAAATCTTTTGGAAAAAAGGAACTTTTCAGTCCTTAGAAAAAGAAAATAAAAAATAAGCGAGGGGAGGGACTTGAACCCTCGAATAATCGGTATCAGCACTTCACAGCCTAAGCTCAGCATACCGTTTTTTTCAGACAAAAGTCTGCAGCCGATCGCCTTAGCCGCTTGGCTACCCCCGCTTGAATCATAAGAAAAAGAAGTTGTTTATAAAAGTTTCTACCTCTTTAAAGATATTAAATCCTAAAAATAAAAAAGGATATTATTTTGGATATTATCTAAGCAAATCGTGCTCTCCCCTGTAATCAAAAACATCTTCGATTTCAACATCTTTGATTTTATCTTCCACAGTCCTGTATTTTATTATGCTTCCGGGTCTGACAAATGAATTCAGCAATGTTAACCCATTGAAGTTTTCTGTTGTGTTGCTGTTTCCTCTGGCGTTTATTACTTCTTCCAATTTTCCAGGCTTGCCCTTTGCCTTTCCTTCTTTGTCAAACTCAAATACATCAACGCCGAGATCTTCCATGGTTTCTAAGCAGTATATAATGCCTGTTCCTTTTTCCCTTATTTTCGCGCTGTAAAAAATTTCATTTTGATAGCTGGAATTTGTCATTTTTTCCTCATTAATCCTCAATTGGATTTAGTTATTCGTATGAGGGTGCATGTTTCTATATTTAAATTTTCCCTTTTTTATCACTTTTAAGTAAATACCAATTTTAATAATTATAAATAAGATTGATTTCTTTTGTTATTAATAATCAAAACAAACTTACTTATTGAGAAATAAAAACTGGGCCTAGGGGGATTCGAACCCCCGATCTACAGCTTTCTGCACACCTTGTTTTGCACATCTTGCGGTGCATATGGCTTAGAAGGCTGTCGCCTTATCCAGACTGGGCTATAGACCCATAGCCTATGTAATTTAGAGTTTTGTTTTTAAAATTTACTATTTGTGAATAAGATTGTTCATAATATGGCTTTGTTAATAATAAGACTTTGTTAATAAGATGCTTTTTCTACACTGTATTGTCTATGATATAAAAAGTAACTTTATCAACAACATAAAAGGTGACTTTGTTAATAATATGAGCGGAAATTTATTCTGTTTAAAAGGAGATTTATTCTATTTGCTGTCTTTATCCTTTCTTGGTTTTATTCTTTCTCTTGATTTTCAACAGTGAATAGTTCATTTTGCCTGACAAATCCCAACAGTATTTTTCTCGAGAAAGGCCCTCTGAGCCGCGATAGCTGTGATTTGTAGTGCAGGATTGCTTCAAGCTTCTGTTCTTCTATTTCCTGAGGCAACATCACTCGTTTCCATTCATAATCAAAGCTCACGAGACGGATAGGCGGCAATAGGTACAATTGCGGTGCCAATTTGTTTGGCGAGGGATATCCATGATAATGCACTAAATACTGATACAATGTAGCATTGTTGGCAATTGCAGAGTTCTCTGCAATTATCTCCTTTATGATTTTTCCTGTAGTATAATGATCTGGATTTTTGTCTCTTGTGTCCGGAAATATTATCATGTTCGGTTTCACTTCCAAAATTATCTTCTCAAATTCTGCTCTAACCTGATATGAGTCTTGCTTATCCAGTGTATCATCTGGATAATTCAAAAAGAAAAAATTTTCTTTTGCTACTCCGAGCACTCTTGTTGCTTCTTCAAATTCTTTGTAACGCTTTTGTTCTTGATGAAGCCAATTGCCATTCATAACTACTACAATCCATACACTTGCATTTGCCCTGACACTTTCTAAGATGTAGCCGCCTGTTGCTATTGTCTCGTCGTCAGGATGCGGTGAAAATACAAGAATTCTGTCGCTCTTTTTAGGAAGTTCTACATTGCGAAATAGAAATATTGATGGCTGTGGCAGAACCTGAAAATACCATCTGAATACGGATGTGGCAATAAGCAGGGTTATCAGCACTAATACAAAAATTGCTGGTTGCGGCAGAATCTGGAAATACCATCTAAATATTGATACTGCAATCAAAAGGGTTATCAGCACTTCTGCAAAAAAACTGAATTTTCTGATTTTCGTTTTTGTGGTTCTGATTTTCTTTTTCATAGTATTTAAAAATAAAATTTTGTTGAAAATCTTGTGTGTTTAATAATAAATTTTGTGTGCTTAATACTAAATCTTATATATTTAATACTTTTTTATCTTTTTTTTGTTTGTAATACTTTTTTATCTTTGCTTTTCTTCTTTTTGTCTTTCAAGCATTACGGCAGCCATGTCTTCTGGTTGGCGAGCTTTTCAGGCAGATAATTTGTTATTACAAAATTCAAGCCGTGCTGCGCCAGTGCCTGCTGCTCTGCCCTCTTCTTCATCTCTACAAGCTGGTTGAGGGCTTTCTGCCATTCCTTGTTCGACTGCACAAAAGGATCATTTTTCAAGCCGTCCTTGACTCTCTTTATGTCAATCTCCTTTAATGGATGCGTGGGCAGCTTGTAGTCAATGATGTCCTGCGGCGTTATTCCGATGAATTTTGCTTTTGGCACGCAGAAATACTTGTTGATATGGGCTGCATTTCCGCTCCCGACTTTCAATGTCCTGTAAATGTTCAGGTATCCGTAAGGGTCTCCGTCTGTGAAGACATAAACCGGAAGCTTCATCTCATCTGACAGTCTTCTTATGAACCTCCTGCAGGCTCTTGTGGGAACTCCTCCCATTGAGATTAAAATTGCCTTTGCCTTTTTCCAATAGGCATGCTTGACAAGCCTCTGGTACATGCCTGCTGTCTCTATTGCCAGTACAAAATCAGCTTTTGTCTCAAACTTCAAATGCTCCACAGAGCTTGGAATTGAATACGCTCCTGTTCCCATCTTGCTGCAGTCAATCCTTATCTCCTTTCCAGTTTCTGGGTCTATGTCTATAACTGTAAGCTCTCCTGCAACATCTCCCCCTTTCTCTTCAGGTATGAAGCCCAACTGCTCCCTGTTGACCATAAACATTGCTTCTATGTCGTCCATCACCATGTCTGACTCAGGCTGCTCGAGGAATCTTGCATCGCCCCAGTTTTTTGACACATAGTAAGCTTCTCTCTTTGTCGCTATGTCGTCTGTCTCAACAAGGTTTTTTGAGAGGGACAGCATTCTCAGAGTCTGCGCAAATGTCTTGGAGGTATTCACTGTCAGTGTTCTTGTCTTCACTTCCTTTCCAATCTCAAAATAGCCGTCTTCCTTGTTGTATTCAACATTTGATAATGCGCGCACAGGCATGTTCAGCTGCGGCTTCTTCTGCTTGATTATATTTTCATAGATTTCTTTTGACAGTTCCTTTATCTTCTTTAGTATCTGTTGTTGCATCTTTTTTGGTTCCTCTTGATTAATTAAAATTTATTTTTTCCTTTACAAGTTTTTTTCTTTTTTATTTTATTAAGCTACAAATTATTTTTTTTCTCTTTTTTTCTTTTCATTATTTTCTTATACTTGAAAATGAAGCTAAATATATTTGCAAGCTCTGGCTTTTGAAAACATA
>CAYQKJ010000035.1:0-7719 GCA_964418195.1 uncultured Methanosarcinales archaeon
ACATCCCTTTGAGGCGGCAAAAACACCGGATTTTAATATGTGGTTTTATATTATTGGTTTTTTTGTTAAAGAATTCTAATTTGGAAAGATAGCCGATGAAAAGAAATAGAAGAAACACTAAAAAAAAGAAGGAGGTGTTTTGCTTGAAAGTGAGCAAAGCAATAAAGCGAATCGTGGCCTTAGGAACAGGCGCCGCAATGCTTGGCGCAACAGTTCTTGGAGCCATGGCAGCTGCGGATCTGTCCGCATACCCCAAGCCCTTTGTAGAGGCAGGGAAGTTTAACGGACTGATCGTAGTGGGCGCAAATGCGATTGCCTCTGACGTCGTCGGAAGCGTTGATATCGCATCAAGCCTGCAGGCAGCTAATGTAGTGACGAAGTCATTACCAGGGACAGCAACCACAACAGTAGAAGGCGGAGCAAAAGTCGCAACAAGCGGCCAGGAGCTCTATCTGAATGAAAACCTGGCGTCAGTGAAAGAGACAGTAACATCAGGAGACCTGCCAGTGTTCCTGAAAAAGGGAACAATAACAGACGCTGATGGAACGAGCTATGAATACACACAACAGATAAAAGTGATTAACGGAACTGCAAAGATTGCCTTTGGAAATCCCACAGGCATCAGCAACGACCCGCAGATATACCTAAATCTGCCAGACAACACAGTGTACAGATTACAGCTGATCTTCCCGACAGCTGTTGACACAACAAAGCTGGACAACAAGATTATAACAATTGGCGGCAAGGAATACACCTTTGCAGGAACAGATACTGAGCTGAACGCATCAGGCACAAATGGCTTGGTGATATATGGCGGCGGCATTGACAAGACAATGGTCGCTGGCGAAACAGCAACAGTTTCTGTTTCAGGAGCTGATGTGCCACTTGAGATAATCGGTGTGAACACAAAGACAACCACAGCAACAGCAACGATAAAAGTCAATGGAGAAACCCAGTCTGTAACAGCAGGAAACACCTATGTTTTGGGCGGAATAAGAGTGTATGTGAGAGACATCTTTGCATACACAGTGCCTGAAGAACAGGGTGCAGTAAGGCTGTTCATAGGAACAGACAAACTCAGAATAAAAACTGGGAATGAATTAAGAAAGGGTTCAACAGACATTGACGGAACATTGGCAACTGTTAGCGCAGACTCAACAAATGTAAAGGTGTCCTCAATATCTTTCGATGTTGAGCCGTATGCCTTGGACCCAGAAGTGAAGTATTTGAAGGAAGGAAAAGAATTGGTTGACCCAATCTTTGGAACCTTCAAATTGGCATTTGTAGGTCCGACACCAGCATTTGAAGACAGCACCAGAGATGTTGTGAAGATTTATCCAAGCGCTGAAGACAAACTGGCACTTGACTTCACAAACAAGGGAGGACAGAAATACAGCAGCTTCAACGTTGCTAAGGGAGTTGGAACCGAAGTTGTGTTTGCACACGACGACTACAACATATACACAGCAACCACGGATGATATAGGAGTTGGAGACTTCTTTGTTATAACACCAGGCGGCGGTTACTCGCATATCTTCGAATTGAAGAAGATAGACCTAAGCCCAAGAATAATCAGGGTTAAGGACGCAGCCTCTGGCGGAGACACAAAGGAGATCAGTTGGGATGGAACAACAGGAGTTGGTACATTGAATGTTGACGGTTATGACGTAACCTTAACAGTCAACACAACCATCAACACAACCATCAACACATCATCTGCAACAGACTATGTCTACACAAAGAACGGATTGAAGATAACACTGCCAACAGGAACAAACAACAGCTTTACCTTGAGAGAAGAGACAGACTACAACGATGGAACCTACAAGTGGGCTAACACAAGCACACTTGGAAGTGGCGATATAACAGTGTCACTTGCCTATTCATCACAGGCAAGCACATATGATATGCAGGTGAATGCGCCAACTGGAGAAGGATTGAGCTTCGGTACATTAGGCAACTCATACGACCAGAGAGGACTTAGCTACTACGGAACATTCATGAAGTACAACACAAACTCTGATATGCTTGAGATGTATTATCCAAAACAAGCTACAAGTTATGGAGTGTACTTCGCGCCGACAAGTGCTACAACAACTACAACTGGCGGAACAACATACCAGGAAGTGCAGAAGATAGAGGTAGGAGCAGCTGTTCTGGATACAGAAGTTGCTGACTACAAGGCATGGAACCTGATTGTTGTAGGAGGACCGTGCGCCAACTCAATTGCCTCAGCTTTGATGGGCAATCCAGCTGACTGCGCTGCAGGATTTGAGGAAGGAAAAGCAATCATTAAGTTGTATGAACATGACAACGGAAAGGTTGCAATCCTCGTTGCAGGTTATTCAGCAATGGATACCAGAAGAGCCTCAAGAGTGCTTGGTGACTACAACAACCCCAAGTACAAGCTCTCAGGCAAAGAGATGGAAGTCATTGGTACAAGCTTCGCTGATATCACAGTCAACAAGCTTGACTGATATCACAGTCAGCGCGCCAACTACAGCTTAAAACTGTAGCAAAGAAACTAGTTGAAAAACGTCACGAAAAACAAAAACTTTTTTTATTTTTTTATTTTATTTTTCTTTTTTCTTATTTTATAAAATTCTTTTCTTATTTCATAAACATTTTCCAAATCCTTTAAGATTGGTTGATGCACTTTTTCACAATTTCCTGTAAATGCCGAAATCTGCGGGCAGATATTCATATTCAGCCTTCTTAAAGCCGAATCTGGTGAAGAATTCATGGAAATCCTTATGAAAATCGCTGCCTGAATGAATTGTGAATTCTCCTTTGGGTGTTTTATCGGATATTGCCCTGACAAGTTCTTCAGTGTAAGTTCTATCAATTAGAATCACTGCGTCAAAAACCCCTGAGCTTATGATAATGTGCGGTTCTGTCAGTGCCCTTATGATGAAAAGGGAATCATCAAAAACAAACTCTGCTTCAGGCACTTTTTCCCTTGAGGCTTTTCTTGAGAGTTCAACTGCATCTTTATTAATATCAATGCCTATATATGAGGAGGCGCCCAGCTCAAAAACAAATCCTGACAATCCGCAATCATAGCCAGGACCTATCTCCAATACCCTTTTTCCAGAAAAGCACAGCCCGCCCTCTCCCCTTAACAAGGCGTTTACCCTCTCCTCAGGCGTCCCTTCTTGCATATTTGTTTTCATGGTTCTTGCCACAGATTTTGCCACAGAATTTGAAGGCGCATAATCAGGTATTTAAATATTTCCATAAATAACCACTATTTAGTAATAATTTTATTTGTGTGGAGATGGCGCAAATCTTTGTACGCCCACTAAACTTTTTTATATAAGCGCTGATAAACAGAAGGACATGGCAGAGCTGGAATTCAGGGATTTGAGTTTTTCTGAAATGGAGGATTTTGTCAGAGTGCATTTTCTAAAAATATTCTATTTTGATTTAAAGAGAGAGGAGCTTGAAAATATAGCATCTTCCAAAATAAGCAAACATAAGATAATTTTTGAATGCAGTGAAAAAAGAGCCAATACAAAATTTTACAACCTGCTGTTAAAAGGCTTTCAGAACCTGAAAAATTCCATAAACAACAGAAAAGCGGTTTATATTCACAGAAACTCCGGGATTCCGCTGATAGGAAGCAATGTTTTTGGTATTGTTGACAGGAATACAAGCTGCATAGAAGTGAAACCGATAACAGGATGCAATTTGAACTGCATGTTCTGCTCAGTTGATGAAGGGGCTGCTGGAAAAAAAGAAACAGATTTTGTAATTGAGGAAGAATATCTGGCTGATGAATTCAGGAAGATTGCAGAATTCAAAGGCCAAGATATTGATATCGAGGCGCACCTAAACGCCCATGGCGAGCCTTTGCTTTACAGCAGGATTATTGACTTGGTGAGAGATATTGCACAGATAAAGAATGTAAAGACAATTTCCATTGACACTAACGGAACAATGCTTAGTGAGGAGCTTTGCAACAATTTGGTGAAAGCAGGGCTGACAAGATTCAATATTTCAATAAGCGCGATAAGTCCAGAAAAAGCCCGGCAGCTTGGAAATTGCAAATATGATTCTGGCAGAGTGCTTGAAATGGCGGAATACGCTTCAAAAATAGCTGATGTGATAATAACGCCGGTTTGGGTTCCGGGCTTCAATGATGATGAAATCCCTAAGATAATAGATTTTGCAAATAGGATAAGAAATAGACAACAAAAAACACCATATCTAGGAATACAGAACTTTTTGAATTATCCCCACGGCAGAAACCCTGTGAAAGGAATTCCGATGAACGATTTTAAAAGCAAACTCTCACAGATGGAAAAGAAATACAAGGTAAAGCTCTTGCTTACCAAAGAGGATTTTGGGATTGCAGCAACAAAAAAACTGCCCAAGCCCTTCAAGAAGAGAGATGTTATAAGTGCCGAGATAAAGTGCGGCGGCAGATTAAAAAACGAGAAGATTGCAGCTGCACAAGACAGAAATATAACAATGCTGAACTGCAAAAAGGAATCTGGCAGAACCAGGATAAAGATAATCAGGAGCAAGCACAATATATTTCTGGCAAAAGAGGTGTGAGAAGAGTTTCATAAAAATTATTGAACGCATTATGAGTGAAAACGAAAAAGTAAAAGATATAATTTAAAAGAAACAAATTTTATATTAATAAATTATTAATGGAATTATCAAAAATTTATGAAAAATCATTTTCCTCATAACAGAAACACATCACTATAACTCATTATGCTTAATTCAAAAAACTTAAATAATCAAACATTCAATAAAGAAAATATGGATGCAGACAACAGCAATCAGGGTGAAGAGAAGAATGTTGTAATAACATATGAAACCCTATTTGAGATTCTGCGAAGGGAGAAAGGCAGGGAAGAGCTGCAGAAGCTTTACAAGAACTTCTATCAGGATGTTGTGAAGTATTTGGATGAGAAAAAAGATATACTGAAAAAAGCGCAGACTACGCTTTTCTCTTCAGAGGAAAAGGAAAAAACAGAGATACAGCTTCAGAACATAAGAAGGATAATAAAGGAACTCTACTCAAGGCGTGAGAGAAAAATCATTGAGACTGCGATAATAAAATCAAGGACCCAGTCCAATGTTATAGATACAGAAAACATGCTCGAGGAAGAAAAGAAGTTTTTTGAGGAAGTTGTAAAAGTGCTTGACAGCGCCAGAATGAACATACTGTTTAATGTGCTTGAAGCAAAAATGCCTGAGATTGCAAAAAAAGACATAGACGCTAACCTTTTAACCAGAGAATACAAACAACAGATAGAAGAACTAGCAGCCAAAATAGTAGAACAGAACACGATGCAGAAAGGAGAAGAACTAAAACAACAACAGAATCAATTAGCAGCAGATGAAGCAGCGCAGGAAACACAGGCAGGATTGCAAAAGGAAAGCCTAGAAACAGAGCAAGAGGCAGAAACCCAAAAATCCCAGACAAACAATGCATCTGATAACCATTCTGAAAAGAAAGTTGAAGAGACAAAGATGGTCAGGTTTAAATGCGCAGTCCCCCGCTTTTACGGCTTTGATTCAGAGATATACGGGCCTTTTGAAGAGGATGACATAGCATGCCTTCAGAAGGAAATCGCAGATATCCTAATAAGAAAAGAGAGGGCAGAGGAGATAAAGGAAGAATAATCATCAAATGTTCATAATATTTTCATAATAAAAAACCAACCTTATTCCACTAATTTTGTTTAATTGTCCTTATTTCTTAATAAAAGAGGTGTAGAAAATAGATTTTGGAGCCATACTTGAGAATAAATTATTGAAAAAATAAATGAACCAAGCAACAGCAATGAACCAACCAAAAGCTCATTAAAAAAAATAGTGTGCTGAAATAATGAGTTAAAAAATGAAAATCGGCATAACAGGAAATTATGGCTGCGGCAAGAGCACTGTCACGAAGATTTTTGAGCAGGAATTCAGCTTCAAAGCAATATATGCAGACGAGATTGCCCATCCGCTCTATCTCCCGGAAAAGCCGGCATATGGCAGAATCATAGAAATATTCGGAGAGGAAATCCTCAAGCCAGATAGGAGCATAGACAGGAAGAGGTTCTCTGACAAGGCATTCAGCGATGAAAATTTGCTGAGGAAAGTCAATGAAATCATGTGGCCTGAGATGCGCGCTGAGATTGAAAAGAAGCTCCTTTATTCAGGAAGTAGAACAGCGCTTGAAGCAGCTGTCCTGTTCGAAGCAGGATGGAATTATCTTGTGGACAAAGTCATTTTGGTTTATGCTGATGAAGAAGTGCTGCTCAGAAGAATAAAAGATAGCGGAAGAGACATTGAAAAGGCAAAAAAAATCCTTAAAGCGCAGATGCCGCAGGAAAAGAAGAGAGAACTGTCTGACTACGTGATTGACAACAGCCATAGCATAGAAAAAACAAGGGAACAAGTATATGAGATTTGGAATAAGATTTGAAAGAACCTTTCTGTGAAAGAATTAGAAAGAAATGCTTAGAAAAATAGCCCCGCCCGGACTTCCGCCACACCTTTCTCATCAGTTTTGATTTTGCATCAGCAAAATCCCTGAGGAACGCGTACGGAATTTTTTTTTGATCAAACTTTTTCTAAAAGTTTGCAGTGAAGCGTTCCGCATTCCGTCAACGCAAAAAAATCACTTTGTGATTTTTTGCGCAAAACTTCGTTTTTGCGCTTTTCATTTATGAAAAAGGTTGTTTCGAACCGGGGTCCCAGGCTCTCTTCAGCGCTCTCGCGCTGCCAAAGGCCTGGATGATTGGCCGCTACACCACGGGGCTATTGTTATTTGCTATGTTATTTGCTACCTATTGGAGAAATATATTTGTTTTAAATATCTTTGCATAGCGATAACACTTTAACTGTATTCTTCGTTCCGAAAACTTTATAAATACGACGAGGTTTTGTGCCAAAAGGTCTTTCCCAGTAATTTTTGAGACGGATAAATTCAGAATCGCTTAAAATAAAAAAGAAAGAAAAAACAAATGCGAGAAAAATTTATAAGTAAATCAAAAAATCAGGAGATAAGGTGACAATCATGGCTATTAAAAAAGGGGATTTTGTTGAAGTTGAGTTCACTGGAATGCTCGAAGACGGCACTGTATTTGACACTACAGATGAGAAAGTTGCAAAGGAAAGCAATATTTATGATGAACGCTCAGAGTACGGCAGCATAATAGTGTGCATCGGGGAAGGGCATCTGCTGAAGGGTGTTGGCAAGAATCTTGAAGGAAAGGAATTGGGAAAGGAGTACGAATTCAAATTAGCGCCTGAAGATGGTTTTGGCAAGAAGGACACAAAACTTCTGAGACTGATTGCCACAAACAAGTTCCTGAAGCAGAACATCATGCCTCAGCCAGGGCTCCAGGTCAGCATAGACGGTATAATGGGAACTGTGAAGACAGTAACAGGCGGCAGGGTTATTGTTGACCTCAATCATCCCCTTGCAGGAAGGGAGCTTGTCTATAAAGTAAAGCCGATAAGGATGATTACTGATTCAAAGGAGAAGGTAACTGCTATAATCAAGCTCAGGCTTGGGGTGAAGGATGCTGAGATAAGCATTGAGGATTCAGAATGCAAGATAAAGCTGAAGCAGAAGCTCCAGAAAGAATTAGGGGATGCATTGTCAGAGGAGATAAAGAAGCTCACTGGGATAAAAACAGCTGCTTTTGTTGAGCCTGAAAAGGAGAAGAAAGAGGAGAAAAAGGAAGAAAAAGAAGCAGAGCATAA
>CAYQKJ010000036.1:0-7706 GCA_964418195.1 uncultured Methanosarcinales archaeon
TTTGGTTTAATTAGTTTTGTTTAGTTAATCAGTTTATTTTTTTATTAGCTTTTATTTTTTTAATTAATGTTCATTAATTTTTTTATTATCTATATTTTTATTATCAAATTGTTTTTGATTGAGAAATCATTGAAAATAATCTGATTAATACATACCGATTGTA
The DNA here is from genome assembly GCA_964418195.1 of uncultured Methanosarcinales archaeon. Lineage (GTDB taxonomy): Archaea > Nanobdellota > Nanobdellia > Woesearchaeales > 0-14-0-80-44-23 > CAYQKJ01. The sequence goes on from CAYQKJ010000036.1 coordinate 164, forward strand.
ATTTGCCTGACAGGAATTTTTGTTTTTTTAAGTTTTTATATTCTTTAGAAAAATATACATTAACAAAATAAACCAAATGAACTTGTGGCACAATTCATTTCTTGTTTAATTAATTTCTTATTCTATTTCTTTATCTTCTAATCTTTCAACATCTTTTTTACTGTATCAACAATCAGTTTGCCGTCTGCTTTTCCTCTCAGTTTTTCCATAACTCTGCCGACAACAGCATTTTCCTTGAGCGGTTCCTTTGTTTCTGACTTTAATTTTGCGATTATCTTCTTTATCTCTGCTTTAAGCTCCTCATCGTTCATTCTCTCAAATTTTTTCAAAGCATCTTCTAAAACTTCTCCCTTTGCAACAAGCGCCATTATCTCTGAAATAGCCTGCTTTGAGATTTTGCCCTTATCGAGCTCTTCAAGGACTTTTTCAATAATGCTTTCATTAATCTTTGAAACATCAAGCTTCAATCTGCTCTTCAAATCCTTTGGCATCAGGAATATTGTTGAAGCAATGAAAGAAGGCTCTATATTTCTGAATTTTTCCAGCATTTCGTCAAAGAAAGCCCTGTGCTTTGACCTTGAAACAAACTCAGCCATCTGCTCGCTTATCCCAATCTTTCTGTAATCAGTTGCCCTTTCTGTGATTAGTTTTGGAATCATAATGTGGGCAGTTTCTGGTTGCATTGTGGAGATGTCTGTTTCAGGATACATTCTGGCTGAGCCAGGCATCGGTCTCAAAAATGAGGTGGTTGCATCAGCATTTGCCTTTCTGACTTCTGCAACAACTCCGCTTATGCATAGTTTTGCTCTTTTGATTACGGCATTTGCAGCAGCATCTGCCTTTTCTGGCTGAGCAGCTATCAGTACAAATCCATCATTTTCTCTGCAGCCAAGTTCCTTACTTATCTTCCTGGCTTCATCTTCAGTTATGCCATAAGCAGGCAGCTCATCTGAATGCAGTATTCCTGAAACTCCAAAGCTCTTTGCATAATCAGAGAACTCTGTCCCCAATCTCCTGTTTGGCTGAACTTCTTTCTTAATCAATCCTTTCAAGCCAGAAAGTCTTATTCCTATAACTATGCCTTTTGAATCAAGGGCATTTCTCAAAATTTTTGATTTTGTTGTTTTTAGCAGTATGCTTAAATCCTTCTTATTGGTTATGATATCCTTTATTCCATTTTTCTCAAGTTCTTCTTTTATTTTTAAGAGTGCTTCTTGCCTCATAACTTCATTTTCAATAAGTTTCGGAATCAGCCTCAAGTCCTGCGCTCCCTTTACCTCAATCCTCTTTCCCCCCCTTATTGAAATATTCAAATCCTGCCTTATGGTTCCAAGCCCTCTCTTGACTCTGCCTGTGCTCCTAAGCACCATTCCAAGTTTTTCTGCGCATTCCTTAACCTCTTTAGGCATGTTGAGCTCTGCTGCTGTCGCTATTTCAACAAGCGGAATTCCCAATCTTGAAAGATTGTAAACGTCATAATCCTCTCTTCTCTCAACAATCTTCGCAGCTTCCTCTTCAAGGCATATTGTAGGTATGCTGATTTTTTTGTTGCTTATTTCCAAATATCCGTTTGTAGCTATTAATGCAGTCCTCTGAAAGCCAGAGGTGTTGCTTCCATCCACAACTGTTTTTCTCATCATTTGAACGCAATCAAGCACATCAGCCTTCAGCATGAGCGCTATCTGCAATGTTATGTCCAACGCTTCCATGTTTATTGGATGCGGAGGCTCTTCATCTAGTTCAACAAGGCAGTTTGCGTCTTTGTAGAATTGATATATGAATTCCTTTCCCCTTTCTGTTTCATATTCAGCAGCTGAATCAATCGCTCCTGATTCTCCTGCAACAGCTCTCAGCCTCCTTTTAATGATTAGGTCAGGTTCTCTCTCTTCAATTATTGATGGGCAGTTGCAGAACAGCTTGTGGGTTTCAAGCTGCTGGTGTATCTCGATGCCGCACTTCAGCCCGATGTTTTTGTAATATTCGCTCTCTTTCTCTGTGCTGTCGCCTTCCATTTTATTTTCTCTATGTTTTTTGATGAGATGTTTATGCGTTTTCTTATAATGTTTATTTCTTTATTGCAGCGTTCGCAATAAATTTTATTGTTGTAAAATTCAGATTTTTTGATGTATTTTTTGTTTAACTGTATTTTTATTTTTTAATCCTTTTATTTTTTATAAAGCATCTCCCTAAAATTTTTTTCTATAAATGCCAATGTCATATCTATTGAGGTTCTTATCTTATCTTCTCCACCATCCCAATCGATGATTATGTTGACATAATTTTTTGTCGGAAGTATGTATCTATAGAAACCGGGCTCAACAGTTTCCTTCCATTGCTCAAGCACAGATTCTATGCTCCTGCCTCTCTCACAGACATCCCGTTTAACCCTTCTTGAAAGACACTCTGTAAGTCGCGTATCTACAAATATTTTCAATTTCATCATCTTGTTTATATCTGGGTCTACAAGTGCGAATATCCCTTCAAGAATTACCAAATGTGCAGGACGCACTATTTCCTTCCTATTGTCTCTTGTATGTTCTGCGAATAAATAGCAAGGCTTTTCTATCTGTTGATAGTTGAGAAGTTTTATCAAATGTTCTTTGAGCAAGGGCCACTCGAATGCCTCTGGGCTGTCATAATTTGTTTTCTTTCTCTCTTCAAAGGGCATATGTGACTGATCCTTATAATAGTCGTCCATGTTGAAGATTATGCCTTTTATTTTGTAATCTAATTCACTGCTAATCTGTTCAAGTCCAGAGAGGATTCTCTCTGCAATTGTAGTCTTTCCTGAAGCACTCGCTCCCCCAATCCCTATTAGTTGGGATTCTATTTCTTCATCTCTAATTGCTTTGCTCATTTTTTTATCACGTTAGATTTTTCAATATTCTTACTTTCTCTCCCAAACCATGTGATTTTCCTTTCTTATTTCCCTTATCCTGTGAATTGGAATCTCTGTCTCTTCCTCAGAATCTTCTCTTTTCACAATTATAAAATTGCCTTCAATTCTTTTTATTTCTGAAAAATCTATTCCGTGCTTTTTATCATCTATTCTATCCAGATAAAATATTTTGTATTCTTTAGGATTTTCATTTTTATCCCAGATTATCTTATTCAACAGTTCTCTTGCAGTCAACTGCTTGTATTTGTCTTTCGTCTCTCTGTTTATCATATTTTTATCTATTTTTCATCAATTTTTTGTCGTAACCAAATATTTGATTAATTTGTTTGATTAACTGTTTGAATATTAACTCTTACAAAAATTCTTCTCCTGTGCGTTCCCCAATTTCACCCCTGAAATTTTTCATCACAAGATTTTCCTTTATTATCTGCTCCTTTTTGAAATTGCTCAGCAGCCAGGCAAGTTTTATGAATATGGTTTCAGGGGTCATATCTGAATAGTTTCCCAAAACCCCTGCTTCAACCAATTTTCTTCCTGGACTGTAGACATTCATGTCAACCCTGCCAAATATGGTCTGCGTGCTCATCACAACAATGCTTTTCCTGCAAAGCTCTTTTATTGCCTGAAAGATTTTTTCATGCTCAGCAGTATCTTCGTCTATTTTTGAAATAGGCATATGTCCCAGTCCAGTGCCCTCAAGCACAACTCCATCAAAATTTTCAAGCTTCTTCAATTCTTCTGCAAACATGTTCGGATGTGACTGTATGATTCCTATCTTCAAACCTTCTTTTATTGGCATGAGTTTTGTTTGTTTATTTTTGTCTTTTTTCTGGTACTTCTTATCTGCAATTTCAATCTTTTTTTCCTTAAAATTCAGTCTTGCGATGGGCTTTGCATTCACTGCCTTAAAGGCGTCTCTCCTTGAAGAGTGCATCTTTCTTACCTTGCAGCCCGGCAGTATTGCAGCATATTCATCACTCATGTTCTCATGCATGCATATTGCCACACCTGCAAAGTCTGAATTTGCTATGAAGTATGCTGCTGATATCAGGTTGTGTATGGCATCAGAGCTGCCCCTGTCAGAGCTTCTTTGTGCACCAACCAAAAGCACAGGAATAGAAAGGTTTTCAAGTATAAAAGACAGTGCAGCTGCTGTATAATGAAGTGTATCTGTTCCGTGCGTGACAATTACTCCATCAACCCCTTCATCTATCTCATTTTTTATTTCTTTGGCAATCAGGTTGTAGTGCGCAAACCTCATATCATCTGACATCATATTTCTTATAAGCCTGCTTCTTATCTGCGCAATATCCTCAAGCTCCGGAACCATTTCTATTATCTGCTCTGGCTTGAACTGCGCCTTTACAGCGCCTGTCTCATAATCAATCCTTGAAGCAATAGTGCCTCCTGTATGGAGTATGGAAATTATTGGCAGATTCTTTTTTGCACTTTTTGTAGCCTTTTTTTTATGTTCTTCAATTCCAACAGTTTTTTCCTTAATTGCTTTTGTTGCGTGCATTTTCCTAGCTTCGCCTATTTCTATTGATTCTATATTTTCTTTTTTTATTCCAATATTATAACCGTTGTCAAGCTTTATGAAGATTGTTTTTTTGCCTGATTCAGGCATTAAAACGCCTTCAAAATCTTCTTTTTTGGTTTTCACTTTTACTCTATCTCCAAAATTCTTTTCTGAAAATTCATTACCCTTAACACTCATAAAAACCACCATTTTTAAAACTTTTTAGTTCATTAAAGATTGACCTTATTTTCTATAAATGATGTTTCAACATCAAACTTTTTGCTGAGCAAGGGCATCAGGGCTTTCACTCCCAAAGTTTCTGTTGCATAATGCCCTGCTGCTATATAATTTATTCCTGCATCTTTTGCAGCATGCCTTGCTCCAAGATCTATTTCTCCGCTTAGATAGGCGTCAAGTTTTTCCTTTACAGCATCTATCACCATGTTGCTTCCCCCTCCAGAAATGACGCCTATGCCTTTTATTTTCCTCTTTCCAAAGGGGAATGTTCTGCATTTTGTATTCAGTTTTTTATTAAGCATTTTGGCAATATCTTTGAGTTCAACTTTTTTTTCAAACTCTCCTTTATAGCCGACTATTACCTTATGATATTTTCCGAATTTTTTTATTTTTCTCAAGTTTAAGATTCTGCATAGTTCTATATTGTTCCCGTATTTGCTGTTGAGGTCAAGGGGAAGGTGTATGCCATATAGAGAAATCCTGTTCTTTTTTAAGAATGCAGTTCTCTTTTCAGTTATCAGCTTGTTGTAATCATGCTTCCATAAGATGCCATGATGTACTATCAGCATGTCGCATTTCAGCTTCTTTGCTTTTTTAAACATATCAAGGCAGCCGTCTGCTGCAAATCCTATTCTCTTAACAGTTTTTGTGCCTTTTACCTGCAGTCCGTTTTTTGAGGAATCCTTTATGCTCCTGACCTTTAAAGTTCTGTTCAGAAATCTAACTATGCTGCTAAGCTCTGCCATGGCTCCTTTAAATGTCCTATATTTTATAAATTTATTTGTTAAATCGATTATTGTCATGAAATTTATTGCAGTTTATAATCAAGATAATAATCAGATAGAAAAATTTAAATCATAGCATTAATTTTCATCAGGAAAAGGGGTGGTAGTTATGAAAATAGAAGCTTTTGGTTCTCTTACAAAGAAAATAATCATTATGGGGCTTATTGTTATAATAGCAGGCGTTGCATTCATAAACTGGCTGATGCTAAACCCGAGTTTTGCTTCTAATACTCTTATTGCGAGCCTCTTGTGGATGATAACAATTCTTCTTGTGATAGGTGCAGCATTAGTTGATGAAGTCAACCTTGAATTAAAATCAATCTACAAGGAACAGACAGAAGAAGTCAAGCTTTTGAGAGCAGAGTTGAATCTTCTGAGGTTTGACTTTGGAAAACTGTTTGAACAGACGCCCAAAAAAAAGAAATAAATCTCACCAAATAATTTTCTATATCTTTTTTCTTATAATTTCTATTTCTCCAATTATTTTTCTTTTTGAATATATTTTAAATTGCGTTTTAATTGCATTATAGATCCAGCGAATATACTCTCCAGGTCATTGCCTTCTCTGCCATTCTCTCAAGAGGGCTTATCATGTCTATGTTTTTCTCTGCAATCTGGGAACCGCTAACCTCCCTGATTCCTAAGGCAATAGCCCTCTTGAAGGTTTCATGATAAAGAAGAGCGTCAATTCCTGATTTCTTGTATTCTTCTCTGACACCGAGTATAAGCACCCTTGCGCTTTTGTAGTCCTTGTTCTTAACCTTTCTTTTAATGTCTGAAAATATCGTAAGGTCCCTTTTCATATCCCTGATGTCAATGAATTTTGGAGAGGGATAATAACCACGCTGTTGGCTGTCATGCAAGCTTATAACTTCATTTATGTTTGGAACAGTCACAGCAACTCCTACAGGCTCGCCTTTTCTTTCAGCAACCAGAACCAGGTCTTCAAGAGCAATCATTTTAATGCCCTTGGCGAGCGCCTGCATCTCAGAATGGTTCATAGTAACAAATTGAGGATGGTTGCCTTTTCCCCATTCTTTATTGTATATATCTTCAATCAATGCTATTTCTGTGCTTAAATTCTTGAATGAGATTTGTCTTATAGTTGTATCAAGCATTGCCCTTCCGATTCCAAGTGATGTCTGTTCAGCTATTTTTTTGAGCTCTCCAATCCTAGCCATATATTTTTGGATTTTTGCTAAATTTTTTTCGTTTATAAGAAAACTGTACCAGTCATCTTCTTTCTTGAATCCAAGATCTTCAAAAAAGTGTCTATAATACGGAGCATTATATGGTTCCATAAAAAATGGGCTGTATTCAAATCCTTCGATGAGAAGACCAGCCTCTCCATTTGCATTGAACTTTGCAGGCCCTATTACTTTGGTGCAGCCTTTTGCCCTCAAGTTATCAAGCGCAAGGTTTAGAATATCTGAACCAACTTTCGAATCATAGGTTGATTCAAACATTCCTATCCATCCTGTTTGCTCATCATGCTCAGAATTATATCTGTGGTCAATAAAAGCAGCAATCCTTCCTACAGGCTTTTCCCCTTCTTTTGCTATGATAAAAGTAATGTCAGTATGCTCAAAAAACGGGTTTTTGCCAAGAACAGAAGGCAGAAGCTTATTTGAGGCATTTATATCCTGCATCTCATTTAAAAAGATTGGAAATACCTTTCTTGATTCACTGCTTCTGTACCATTCTATAAAAAATGGAACTGCAACAAAGGCTTTCAATTGGTCAAGCGATGCAGATTTTCCATATATTGATTGGTATTTTATTTGCGTGCTTTGCGCCATAATAACAAAGACATAAAATCGCTATATAAAGATTTATAGAAAAGGAAACTTATAATCAATTAATTAGTATGCTTTTACTATATTGTTCAATATCTCGCTGCGTTCGAAAGCCTCCGGAGGGAGTTGCACCCTCGACCTGCGGATCTCTTGCATTATCTTACACGTATTGCATTTTTCTTAAAGTGCTGCAATTTTGCTACAAGTCCGCCGCTATAGCTACTAAGCTACGGAGGCATTGGTTTTGATTATGAAGTTCGCTGGACTAAGCATAGCTTACGTCTAGCTTAAGCTTATAGAATATATT
>CAYQKJ010000037.1:0-7572 GCA_964418195.1 uncultured Methanosarcinales archaeon
GACAAATATTTAAAAGGCGAAATTAAAAAGATAGATAAAAAGAGATAACGCTTTTTCTTAATGGAAACGGGCAGGGGCGGACAAATGAAAACAATAATTTATAAATAAAAGTAGTTATTTATGTGCATTATGGATAATAAAACAAACATCAATGAGTTGAAAGAAAAGATAAAAAGATTTTGTGAAGAGAGAGATTGGGACCAATATCACAATGCTAAAGAATTAGCAATTGGCATAGTTACTGAGGCTTCTGAGTTACTTCAACATAGTATATTCTTATCAATATCTTTATTTGGTGTCAGGAATTGTTCAACACCCTGAACTTGTCTATGTCCGCAGGCTTTATGACTTATTCCGGAAGAAACGGAAAAGAATGAGATTTATTTCCGAAAAATTCTTAAATGATATAATGTTCATTATAGAATATTAAAGATCAACCGCGTTATTAATAAAAACATAGATTATAAAGAAGTGGTTCAAATGGCTGAAAGCCAAATAATCAAGATGCTGATTAATGGACAAAATGATTTAGCTTGGTTTGACTCAAACATATCAAACTTGCAGGAAAAATATAATGATAAGTTTATCGCATTTCAGGATAGCACAGTAATTGATTCTGATTCAGATTTTAATAATTTAATGAAAAAGTTAAAACAAAAAAATATCGATATTTCTAATGTTTTAGTAAAATTTGTCAGTAAAGTAAAATTCTTGTTATAAATTGTATTTGGTTATTGCGATGAACACCAGAATCAATTTACAGATAGTAGAAAATAGATTAGTATTAAAAACTGTAATAGAATGTCCTGCACTTAGAGTTCCAAAGCAATTTCTGGATTTTATAGTTGATACAGGAAGTCAAAATTCTTTTTTAAGCCACAAAGACATTATGAAAATGCAAATCCCCATCAAAGAAAGACCTGCAATTGGTGAAATAGATTTTGGAGGGTCTCGATACCATTAAGTTCAATTGCCTGATTTTACAATGTATCTATTAAAAGAAAATAATAAAGATACCCTGAATCTGCAAGTTTCTTTAACTGCTCTAAAAACAACAAAAACATCAGATAGAAATGTTCTAAGGGCGTTTTCTATGCCTTCAATTTTAGGAATAGACTTCTTAAAAAATCAAAAATTGTCTCTCCATCTAATCCTTTCAGAAAATTTAGCTTATCTTGAAACTATTGAATGAATTAGTGAATTCTTCTTTTCAAATAGTTCCTCAAGAATTTTTCTCTCTCTTATCCCAACAACCATACTTATGTAACAACTCTGCTTACGTGCTCTTGCTTGACGATTCTGATGATGTGGTTGACAAAGCTCTCAATCTTGGCTTCGTGGCTGACAATAATGGTTTGCTTTGCATTCAGGTCATCAAGAACATTCCTTATTTTATCTAATTGCTCGCTTGAGAAGCCGTCAGTCGGCTCATCAAGGATTATGATGTCCCTTGTCTTTATGTCAGCAACCATGTCATTTATTACCCTGTTAAGCGCTAATCTGTATGCAAGTGCAACAGCTGTCTTTTCCCCGCCAGAAAGATTCTCAACTCCTGTCTCATAGCCGTTCTGCTCAATTACTGGAGTAAAGTCCTCATCCAGCCTTGAGCTCATTGTTTCCTCTTCAACAAGAGCGCCAAACCATTCCTCAAACAATCTGCTGAACTCGTAATGAACGCTTCTCATCACATTCTTCTCTATCAACGAAACCAGATTCACAAACTTCTCAGTGAACATCTCATTCAGATTCTTCAGGAAATCTGCCTTTTCCTTTATTTTTGACTTTTCAGCAACCTCTTTTTCAATCTTCTCTAATGCCTGCTTCAGCATTGAGGATTCGCTTTCTGAATATGCCTTGCTGAGTTCCAGCTCCTTCTGGCTCTTCTGCAGTGCTTCCAGTTCCTCGCTCAGTTTCTTGTAATCTGTTTCAGGCTCTCCCAGTGCCTTTAGCTTTTCCTCAGCCTCAATCTTTGCCTTGTTTATTGCGCCTATTGATTTTTTAAGCGCAGAAATCTGTTCTTCCACATTCTTCAATGATTTGTTCTTTTCAGAGAGTATGTTTGCGAGATTTTCCCTTTCCTTTGCCTTCAGGCTGTTTTCATGGCATTCCTTCAAAAGATTTTTAAGATTCTCCTCTTCTGATTTCAACATGCTTATCTTTTCTTCTGATGGAATCTGCTTCTCAAGGATTTCAATCTGCGAGCTTATTGATGCCAGCTGCTTATCTTTCTTAAGCAGTTCAGCAGATGATTCTTTAAGTGCTTTTATCTCAAACTTTAATTTTTCAGACTTTATCTCTGCCCCGATTATTTTTTGAATTTTCTCATTCAGTTCTTTGAGCTCAGAATTCAGCTCTTTTCTCTTGGCATTTATCTCATTCAGCTGTTTTTTTGCCTTTTCTGTCTTTTCCCTCTGCTCTTTCATTATGTGCTCTTTGTAATCTTCTTTAATCTCCTGCTTGCATAAGGGGCAGATTTTGTATTTTGTGATTTCATCAATCACTTTTGAGGAATCTTTTTCTGAAATGCTGAATTCCTTTTCATCTTCAATAAGTTTCTTCAATTCAAGCTCAAGCTCTTGCTTCTTCTTTTCAGCATTCTCCCTTTCTTCCAGGACTTTCAGAAGATTTGCAAGTTCATCTTCTTTTTTCGGAAGTTCTTCTGAAACTTCCTTTTGTTTTTTGAGCTCTTCTTCAACCTCTTTTTTTCTTACAGCCAGCATCCTCTTTCTTTCTGCTGATTCTGCATGCAATTTTTCAAAGCTGCTGAGATTTTTTTGAGCATCATTCAGCTTCTTCTCAACTGCTGCTTCATCAATTTCAGAGACGATTATCTTGAGTTCAGATATCTTCTTTTCAATAATCCTGATTTCCTTCTCATTGCTCTCAATCTGTGATTTGAAATTTTCAATCTGCCCAACCTTTTCACTGAGCATTGCTTCAGAACTGCTCAGCTGATTCTTCAGTTCTGCAAACCTGTTTCTCTTTTCCTCAGCAGACTGCCTTTCTTTCTTGAGCTTCTCTGTTTTTTCCTTTATCTTCTCTATTTCTGGAAGTAGTTTGCTGATTTTCTCCTTTAATTCTGAGAATTCCTTCTTTTTTTCAGAAAGCTCCTCTTTTTTTACATCCAAATCCTCAATCTTTGCTGAATATTCCCTGAATTTCTCTCTTATGGAGCCTGCAACAATCATTGTATTGGCTCTTATCAAGCCGTATTTCTCAATTCCAAAGATTTTCCTTAAAGTATTTAGGCGGTCTTCCCTTGACTCAAACAGAATCCTCTTCATCTCTTCCTGGGGGGTGTAAACAGTGTATCTGTACAAAGAAATAAGCTTCTTCTTCAGGAATTCCTGGGGATATCCAAGAAGCTCAAGCACAAACGCCTTTAATTCTTCAGCTGACTTCTCTGTCTTTACGCCATTGACAATGGCATAGCCAGATGCCTGGGAAAAGCTGCTGTTTTTTTTCTGAAGATTTCTCTTTATTATGATTTCCTTGCCGTCTATGGTAAAGCAGAACTCCACAGAGCCTGACTGCTTGCCGTTCCTGAGCAGGGTTTCTCCAGAAATCTCATTTGTAAAGCCGAAGAGCGCAAACTCCATTGCATGCAGGATGCTGCTCTTTCCAGCCCCAATGTCTCCGCTCAGGAGTATAGAGCCCTCTGGAAACTCTATTGTGCCTGAAACATAGCTTCTGATATTGCGGAGCTTAACCCACTTTATAATCATCTATCCACCCTTTCCAGAGAGTTAAGCTTCTAACTTAAAACCTTTTCTATAGTAAACAATATCAAAAGGGCGTAAGATTGTCTATACAGGATATTAAGGCACAATAAAGAAAAAGCCTCTGAAATGTGAAGAGATGAGAGTAATCTAATCAACACTATAAGCAGTACCGCTCCATTTCTCTGTCTCAGCTATGAATCTTCTCTTTTCCTTTTCCAAGCGAAAGGTTTTAAATAGTATATCTGAGTTATACTATTTACTAAAAAATCATTCTGGATTTAAATCATCATTCCAAGCATGTAGCCTGTCCATGCTCCCAGAAAAACCCCCGGGCTATTTTTGAGAGCATCTTTTAAATCTCTTGTTTTAAAATATGACAACACAGCATTAGTTGCTGTTACAGTGCCTGCAAAATAAAGCTGGTTAAAAAGAGTGTAGTTAAACGGAGCGCCAAAATGCTTAGCCAAAGCAATAACGCCGGTGCTCACAGCTCCATATGTAAAGAATGCCAAAAAATTTTTGCCTGAAAAGTCGCTCCAGAAATTTTTCTTAATGTCAGCATCTGCTTCAGATTCCTTATCTTCATTTTCAGGATAAAGGCTGGAATATTGTATTCTGATTTCATCCCCAAATCGCTGATGCATATTAACCAGCTGAGAGTATTTCTGGGACAAATTTGATGTGATGCTGATGCATTCCTCCAGATTGCCCTTTAATTCTTTTGTGATTGAGTTTGCTGATTCCTTTAGGTGTTTTTCAAACAGCTCAGTTCCATCTGCCATGAGCTTGCCTGCCACGCCGTAAAGTTTTACAAGCGCTTCCTCTTCTTTGATGATATTGCCCAGCGTTGTTTTTTGGCTCTCGCCTGACATGAAAAACCCACGTGAAAAACTGCGCCTTACTTTTTTATATGCTTCTTTGATTTGTTCTTCAGTGTGCGATGCGTTAATATCTTCCCTTTCCTGTCTCATCTTGTCAGCATTCTCAAGATAACCATATTCGCTGCCTAATTTTCTGTTAAGTATGCTGTGATGCATTCTAAGTTTAGACAAGCGCCCAGGAATGTATTTATCCAGATAGTTTTTGATGAAATCCTCATTGAAAAGCAGATTAGCCTGGCTTTCAAGCTCAGCAACACTTTTATCTACTGCGTCTGCATCTGTTGAGTTATATAACAAGTTTAGATACAGCAATGGTTCCACAAAACGGTCTTCCAATAATTCTACTTTCATAAATTCAAGAGACATACGTGCATCAATATTTTTTTCTGTGATTTTAACATCATCTTTAGAGAAATCTTTAGAGAAAACAAAATTAATAGAATCTTTCAAAGTATCTTTCATGATTTTTTTCATTTCTGATTTTTTCTTTTTGCTCATAAAATACAGAAAAAAGATAGGTGATTTATAAACTTTTCGTTGTGTAACTACTATATAGAAGTTATAAATTAGCATAGAATTAACATTATAAAATTGCCGTCTTGAAGATAAAACTGTTGTCTTGAAGATACAACTGCTGTTTTGAAGAAAGCTGAAAGAAAATAGTTCTAAAAAATTCTGTTTTATTTCTAAAAGCATGTCCTGCTTTTATAATCTCTTTTAATAATCTTTATTATTTCATAAGTTATTTTTTAATTTAATGAATTTTATTTTTATAATATCATTTATTATCCTCACATTATCATGCTCTTGCCTGTCATCTCTTTCGGCTGATTTATTCCAAGAACCTGCAGCATTGTTGGAGCAACATCAGCAAGAATGCCCTCTTTCCTTACTGATTTGTACCTGTTCTGGCTGTCTATGAGAATGAATGGAACCGGGTTTGTTGTATGAGCTGTATGGGGCTGGCCTGTTCTCAAGTCAATCATCTTCTCTGCATTTCCATGGTCAGCCATCACAATTGCAGTGCCGTTCCTGCTCAGAATCCTGTCAACAACCTTTTTCACGCATATGTCAACTGCCTCAACTGCCTTTATTGCAGCAGCTAATTTTCCTGTATGCCCGACCATGTCAGGATTTGCAAAGTTCACGATTATCACTTTATACTTTTCTGAATCAATTGCTTTCAAGACATTCTCTGTTACCTCATAAGCGCTCATCTCCGGCTTCATGTCATAGGTTACAACCTTCGGGCTTGGAATCAGGATTCTGTCCTCAAGCCTGTTCGGCTTTTCTATCCCGCCGTTGAAGAAGAATGTGACATGGGCGTATTTCTCTGTCTCTGCAATCCTCAGCTGCCTTGTCTTATTTTTTGCAAGCACTTCTCCCAAAGTGTTTTTCATCCTATCAGGCGGAAATGCGACTGGCACCTTCAGCTTATTGTCGTATTCGCACATGCAAACAAAATCAGGGCTGATTTTTTTTCTGTCAAAGTATGGAAAATCTTTCTCAACAAAACTCCAGGTGAGCTGCCTTGCCCTGTCAGACCTGAAATTGAAGAATATCAGCGAATCATCATTATTAACGCCAGGATAATCACCTATGACAGCAGGAACCACAAATTCATCTGTATGATTGTTCCTGTAGGATTTTTCTATGGCTTCTATTGCATCATATGCATTTATTCCCTCTCCTTTCACAATGGCATCATATGCCTTTTTCAAGCGCTCCCATCTCTTGTCCCTGTCCATGGCATAGTATCTGCCAATAATTGTGGCAATAGTTCCAATTCCAATATTCCTTATTGCATCCTCGAGCTGCCTTATGTATTTTTCTGCAGATTTTGGTGGAACATCCCTGCCATCAAGAAAGCAGTGTATGTAAACCTTCTCCAAATCATTTTGCTTTGTAAGCTGCAGAAGCGCAAAGAGATGCTCCATGTGGGAATGCACTGCCCCATCGCTCAAAAGCCCCATCAGATGGAGCGCAGAATGCTTTTTCTTGCAGTTCTCAACTGCCTTAAGAAGAATTTTGTTGCTGAAAAAGCTCTTGTCCTTTATTGCCTTTGTTATTTTGAGTATGTCCTGATAGACAAGCCTTCCGGCGCCTATGTTGAGATGCCCGACTTCAGAGTTTCCCATTACTCCTGCAGGAAGCCCGACTGGCTCGCCTGATGCTGTAAGAAGAGCGTTTGGATATTTCTTCAGAAAATAGTGAAAGTTGGGGGTTTTTCCAAGCTCTACTGCATTCCCTCTTTTTTCTCTGGAAATTCCCCAGCCATCCATTATGATTAGTATCAGAGGATTTGAAATTGAAACTTCTCCTTTCTCTTTTTTCAAATCTAACACCCCTTTTTCAGCAATTTCCAATTTACTGTTCAGCAATTTTCCATTATTTTTTCTTTTTTGCTGAAATCTGCTTTGCTGAATCCTGCTTTTTGCTCTGCTTTCCCCTTATGAAAAGATGATGGCCTTCTGCTTGCACATCAATCCATTCCAGGTCATTGATTACTATGTCAGTGCCAGTCACCAGGTAGTTGACATCAAGCCCTGATATTATTATCTTGTGCACCTCAAAGTTCAGGAACTTAAACGGAATCTCTGCTGTCAGGTGCGGGTCGTTCTTCCTGCAAAGGTTTACAAATACAGGATGTGTTTCAGGATACTTCTCCTTGATGAGAAAGTGCCCAAGACGCCTCGTGCTCTTCTTTCCCATTATCACGCTCTTGCATTCATATTTCATTGCTCAATACCTCTTTTGTTTTTTGTTATTTTGCCTTGATGTTTTTTTAAGCCATGAATCATTATTTTTCTATTCATCATTGTTTTTCTTTTTTTGGCTATGAATTATCGTTATTTTTTTCTTTTCAATTATCTTTTATAATACTTGAACAAGGAATAAAAAATGTTTTATTGCTTTGGCTTTTGATTATTGTTTATTTTTAAGTGCTTTATTTTTTATTGCCGTGCTTT
>CAYQKJ010000038.1:0-7284 GCA_964418195.1 uncultured Methanosarcinales archaeon
ATTTATTATTCTTTATCTTTATTATTTCTTATTTTACTACTTTTTCTCAGCCGGCTTTTCAGCATGTTTCTCAGTCGGTTTTTCAGCCGGTTTCTCAGCAGCCTTCTCAGACGCCTTCTCAGCTTTTTCTTTCTTCTCAGGTGCTTTCTCTGCCGGTTCTGCTTTTGCCTCCGCCTCTTTGCCC
Organism: uncultured Methanosarcinales archaeon; assembly: GCA_964418195.1. GTDB lineage: Archaea > Nanobdellota > Nanobdellia > Woesearchaeales > 0-14-0-80-44-23 > CAYQKJ01. Next base: position 185 of record CAYQKJ010000038.1, read on the forward strand.
TTCTTTCCGGCATTCCTGCTGAAAATGTATTTCGGCTCTGTTTTTTCCATCTCTTCTTTTGTCTTATAGATGTGCGCTGTTATCTTCAATTCTTTGCTGCCAAAAATCTGCTCTATTTTTCTGATAGCAATAAGCTCTGGCTTTGTCCCAATCTTATCTGCAATTCCTCCCATTATTTCTTTTCTGGACGGAGTTTTTCCCTGAAATTTGACTTCTGCAGTTATTTCTGTCCTCGCGAACAGAGGATTTTCCTTTTTGCTCAATACATTTGTTTCCATAATTATCAACCCTGAATTTTTTGTGTTTCTTGTTATGTTTCCATCATAAAGCACTGTATGATTATCATCAAGAAAGTTGTAAGGCGTTTACCTGACTTTGATTGCATATTCGCCCTTTGCTCCCATATTCAGCTTTTTAGCAATCTTGGACTTAACCGGGTCAAGTATGTAAAGCCTGCCCTGGAAGTTTGTGCTGAAATCTGTGCCATTGCATAACGGGCATTTCTCTCCTGTAACAATAATCCTGCACTGCTTGCAAACCTTCTTTCTCATTTTACTCACTTTTTGATTTGAATTTATTTTTATTTATTTTATTGCCATTTGGCTCTGTGAAGTTCTTATTTTTTATATTTTCTCTTTTCTCTTTTTGGTTTTGGCTTTTTCTCCTTCTCGCCTTCGGCAGGCTTGACCACAGGTTCAGAAAGCCACTCAATCTTTCCAAGCCCTGACTGCCTCATGGTGAGCCCTATCTTCGGGCTTGTAACATCCTTGAAGCTTACTGCGATTATCCTTACTCTGCACAAGTCATTTACTTTCAAAGTGCGCTTGCTGTCCTTTCCTGAAAGCACCTTGTCCTTGCTGAAGCTGACAAAATCGTCCATTGTCTGGGAGATATGCACCATGCCCTCCATGGCGCCCATTGACATGAACGCTCCAAAATCAGCAATATCCTTAACTTTTCCAAAGAGCACTTCCTTCATTTCTGGCTTGAATGTTAGCAGTTCAAATGATGTCTCATAATAAGCTGCGCCGTCTCCGGGAATGATTATTCCCTCTTTTATATCCAAAACTTTTGAAACATCTATGACAGCTCCTAAGTCTCTTGACACAACGCCCTCATACATTTTTTTTATCCTTGTAAGAACTGCCTGCTCAACAGGCTCTCCAAAGAGCTCTGGAGGCACTCGCACATGATCCTTTACTTCAATCTTGTAAAACATCGCATCACCTTTTGGCGGAAAATTAAATCATCCAATTAAAACATTCACTTAAATCATTGAAAGATATTTTTTCTTTCTTAAAATAATCATCGGGGCTTTGTTCTTCAGCCTTCGCTTAAGCTCAATGTCCTGCGTGGCTATTATAAAGCCCTTTTTAGCAAATTCGACTATTAAAGAGTCAACATCGAGAGGTTTTTTAATGCTATTTAAAAATTTTTTTGTTTTTTCTGTGTTTATTGCGCTGACATTCTTTTTTTTGACAAGCGCAAGGGCAATCTTCGCTGACTTTCTTTCTGAAGAAGAACCCTCTTTCAAAAGCTTTTCCAGCTCCCGCACATTTTCATCCAGAGTAAAAAGCTCGCATTTGCCCAATATTCTGTCCAGTTCAGAGAAGATATCAACCCTGAACTGCTCTGGTATTAGCAGGAAATTGGTGTCCAATAAAACCTTCTTCATTTTCAAGCTCCATAAGGCAACTATAAATTTTGCATCTGCCGTTTTGCATTTGCTGTTTATTCTGGATTTGACTATTAATATTTAATTGTTTTCCTTGCAAAAACCAATCAGTCCAGCATAATTCAGCACCATGATGCTTCAATACAATTGCAACATGATTACTTCAGTCTCAACTGAAGCAATGGAAAAATTTTAAAATAGTCGCCTTATTCCTCTTTTCCTATGCATTTTGGAAAGAAAAGGCAGGATTTAAGATTAACATCTCTTATGTTAATAGCGCTCTTGGCAGTAGCAGCAGTTGCAGCCATATCTTTTTCAGCAAAGAGCGCTTATGCAGAAGACACTTGCAGCATAACAACACCAACATGCGAAGGAGCAGGTTCTCTGTTTCCAAATGCAACTGCCCAAGAGAATGTTTCTGAAGAGGGCTTATGCATATATTTCTTCTACGGACAGAACTGCCCGCACTGCGCAAATATAGAGCCTCTCATAGAAGAGCTTGCAGGAAAATATCCTGAAGTAAATGTGAAATACTTTGAGGTTTATTTCAACCAGAGCAACCAGCTTTTCTTTGCCGACTTCAACAGAAGATATGGAATTGAGAGAGCTGGAGTGCCTGCTGTCTTTATAGGAAATAAAGCTTTAATTGGAGAAAAGGCAATAAAAAACGACCTTGAAAATAGCATACAATATTTCATTGAAAATCCTCCGATATGCCCTGAAAAATACGTAAAGTCAGAAGCAATCTCTCATGAGATTTCACCTCCTGAAAACATTCAGCTCACTCTGTCAGCAGTAATTGTTGCAGCACTTGTTGACAGCATAAATCCATGCGCGTTTTCTGTGATGATATTTCTTTTGGTTTACCTGATGGCGCTTGGCGCCAGAAAGAGAATCCTGAAAGTCGGATTTACATATATTATTGTTGTGTTCATTGTGTATTTCCTGTCAGGAATTGGACTTTTCATGTTCATACAGACAGCAAAACTTACCAAGATTATATATACTGTTGCAGCAGCGATTGCAATAATCGCAGGAATGATTAATGTCAAGGATTTCTTCTGGTATGGCAAGGGCATAACATTGGCAATCCCGGAATCCAAACAGCCGCTAATCAAGAGGTATGTGCAGAAAGCATCAATACCTGCTGCAATTGTGCTTGGAATTCTGGTAAGCATGTTCGAGCTTCCGTGCACAGGCGGCGTGTATCTTGCAATCCTAGGGCTGCTCAGCAGCAAGATGACTCTGCTTGCGGGAATACCTTATTTAATACTTTACAATATCATATTTGTGGTTCCGCTTTTTGTAATCCTAGCTGTGATATACAAGGGAATACCACCAGAAAGAGTCGAGCATTGGCGCTTGAACAAGAGGAAATGGCTCAGGCTTGTCATGGGCCTTGTGATGATTTGCTTGGGAGTGCTTATGCTCACAGGCGTGATATAAGGAAATTGGAAAAAAATGAAAGGAATAAAATAGCGTTAATTTGGTGTTCATCCGGCGTTAATCCAATAGTAGAACAGCAAAGTATTTTAAGCAAATTTGATTTGATTTTTTAATTAAGGCAATGTTTTATCATTTGCGGGAAATGAGTGAAAAGAATGAACATGTTGAAAAGGCTTTTCAAAACAAAGAATGTGCTTTATTATCCAGGATGCCTGACAAAGTTTGTGGGCAAGGATATTGAGGAGAACTACAAGAAAATCCTCTCAAAAATAGGCGTTGACTTCATACAGCTGAAAGATTTGGAGCTTTGCTGCGGAAGCCCTGTCCTTAACGCAGGACACCAGAAAGAAGCAGAAGAGATTGCCAGGAAGAATTTCAAAATCTTCAGGGAGCACGGCATAACAAAAATAATAACTGCCTGCCCAGCATGCTTCAAGATGTTCGCAAAGGAATACCCAAAATTAGTGAAGGATTGGGATATTGAGGCAGAACACATCACAATGACGCTGAGCAAGGCTTTGAAGGACAAGAAGCTTAAACTAGAACAAATAGATGCTGAGGTTACTTATCATGACCCATGCCATCTGGGAAGGCATTATGGCATATATAAAGAGCCAAGAGAGATAATCAAAAGCACAGGCGCAAAGCTTATGGAAATGCGGCTTAACAGGGAAAACGCTTTCTGCTGCGGAGGAGGCGCAGGTGTGAGAACAAATTATCCCCTGCTGAGCAGTTCAGCGGCAAAAGAGAGGGCGAAGATGGCTAAAGACACTAAGGCAAAAATCCTAATCACAACATGCCCGATGTGCTTCTACAACCTGAAGGAAAATGCAGATGGCATTGAAGTCATGGAGCTGAGCCAGTTCCTGAAAAGCAGCGTAGAGGAAAAGAAGAAAAAATGATAAAAGTGGACAATCTTGAGAAGGAGATAAAGGAAAAGGAAAATGCAAAGGAAGTCATACTTCCAGTAATGTATTCCTACAAGGAGAAGAGAGACAGGATATTTGAGAAGACAAAAAAAGAGGAGTTAAGGGAAAAGCTCAGAAAGATAAAAGAAGATGCAACAGACAATATGCAAAAATTAAAGGTAGATGCGATTGCGAATCTCAAGAAGAACGGCATAAAGGTTTTTGAGGCAAAAACCCCTGAAGCTGCAATAAAGAAAATAAGGGAAATTATAGGAAAGGAAGAATTGATAATAAAAGCAAAATCAAATGCTGCAAATGAAATCGGGCTAAAGCATGCGCTCAAGGACAAGGAGCTCATAGAAACAGATCTGGGAGATTTCCTTGTGCAGATTTCAGAAGAGGAAGAAATACATCCAGTGCTGCCTGCGCTTCATCTGACACTTGAAAGAATAGCAGAAGTCATAAGGAAGAAGTTCAAAACCGCAGTAAATCCAGAACCGAATGAAATCGTATCATTCATAAGAGAAAAACTCAGGGAGAAGGTGCTGAGAGCAAAGATTGGCATAACAGGGGCAAATGCGATAACTGCTGACGGCAACATAGTCATACTTGAAAACGAGGGCAACATAAGCCTGGTTTTAAGAATCCCAGACAAGCACATAATAATCTCCGGCTTTGAGAAGATTGTCCCAACATTGGAAGATGCAATGCATATTGTGAAATGCTCTGCTGTTTACGGCACAGCGCAGGAATTTCCTGTATATGTAAATATCATTTCAGGCCCAAGCAAGACAGCTGACATACAGAATCAGCTTGTGACAGGGGCACAAGGAGCAAAAGAGGTTTACCTCATACTTCTGGACAATGGAAGGACTGCACTTCTGGATTCAGAATTCAAGGAGCTGCTCTACTGCATAAACTGCGGAGCATGCCTGAATTTCTGCCCGGTATATCATCAAATCACTAACAGGTATGGCTCAAAGCTTTCTGGATATTCCGGAGCAAGAGGAGTATTATTCTCGCTTTTCAGCGAGGGGCTTGAAGAAACATTTGACAACGGGGCTTTCTTCTGCACAATGTGCCTTACATGCAAAGAGAACTGCCCTGCAGAGATAGACCTGCCGGGCATGGTCAAAAAGCTGAGGCAGAAGCTTGCTGACAAGGGCATAGAGCCGCCGACTGTTAAAGAGATGATTGAAAACATCAACAAGTTCGGCAACCCCTTTGGAGAAGTCAAGGAAGGAACTATGCCAAAGAATTTGTATTGCTGCTGATTCATATGCTGCGGATTTATGTGCTGCTGATGCATTGATATACTGGTGTTGTATTGCTGCCGAGAATATTAGAGATTTTTTATTTTTAGATTAGAGCGTTTTTATTTCTATAATCAAAAATTTATTTTTATAGTTAATTGTTTTTATAGTTAAAAATTATTCATTTTTATATTTTTATTTGACTGTTTTTTGACTGTTTATTCAATTGTTTATTTTTAGAGAGAAATTAGATTGCTGATGCTATTTATTTGATCGCTGATAATTCTATTTTTTGAAGAAATTTTCCTCCTTAATCTGTGAATGAAGTTTCATCATGTAATGGGAAAAAAGACCTATTGAAAAAGCAATACCAATTGATGAAGAGATTGTTAAAACGGTGTATGGTCTTTTTATATCTTCAAAATATCCTGTATATTCTTGCTGCTTGGTGTCACTGATGTCACTTAATTGATGAACGCATGATTCCAGAGTATTTCTCTGTTGTTTGAACGTATCATTATTTATGGGCTTTCCTTCATATTCAGTAAGGTCATTAACATTTGGAAGAGAATCCTTTACCTCACTTATTTTTGAGATAATATCTTGCAGTTCATAACTAAAATAAAATTCCCCCGATTTATTGTTCAGCGATGATAATTTTTCAATTGAATCATCAAGATTGATTATTGCAGATTTTGGGTGAATTTCTGTTTTGGTTTCAGGCTCATATGTCAATGAATTTATTGCGTAATCAATGTTTTGGGCGGAGTCGCGAATGAAAATCATTTGCTCTACAAGATTATCTATTGTAACTATTTGAGTAGGATTAGTAGGTGCTGATGTTAATTTTTTGAATGAATATATATTGATGGTAATGCAGCTGGCCAATATTGCTGCTGAGATTATGAGCCCTTTGTTTTTCTTCATTATAACAACACTTCACTGTCAATTTATTAAAGTACGGATGTCAAAAATAATTGAAATTTAATTTAATAAACAAAAGTAACTATTTTAGGGTAGTTAAAATAAAAAGATTTAAATATCTTGCGTTTTTAAAATATGTTATGGATGACAAAAATAATTTTAATTTGGAAGACTATGTTAAAGATGACATTCAAAAAAGTTCTGATGGCTTGAAAGAGATATCATCATATTCAGATGCAAATTTAGAAAAAATTGTTGAGGAAATCATTCCAAAGCAAAAAACATTCAAGGACCATCTCTATGATGTAATAACTTGGCCTGTTAAAAATTATCATTGGATTTTAGGAGCGTCACTTCCTATAAGCATCCTAAGTTTTGACCTGCTGACGAAACAGCCGATTGATTGGACTTTTTTTGCATCTATACCCACGGGATTTTTAATGTCTCAATTTATTAGTGCGAGAACACAAATAAAAGTCAAAAACAAAGAAAAAGAATCTTCCGGCATTAAAATATGGAATTGGTTGTATGATAATGCCTTAATTGTAGGATGCGGTTTAGGAGCTGCTGTTGCTGCGTATTATCTTACAAGGACTCCAAATTTGAACTTGGCATTTGCTTCTGTATCTGCGTTTAAAGACCTTGTAAAAAAATTCCCTGAAAACACAGAGTTATATAAGACCCTTGTAAAGAATTTGCAATTCATAAAAAAAACGAACATGATAATACCTATATACTCTTTCCTGTCTGGAGCACTTCTTACAACAGTTATGCAATTAATTGCTTCATTTCATCCAGAAAAAATAAAAATGTGGAAATATGCAGGTTTAGGAATAATAAATTATTTTAAACCAGAAATTAAAGAAGAAACAAGAGTAAAAAATACTCTTGAAA
>CAYQKJ010000039.1:0-7283 GCA_964418195.1 uncultured Methanosarcinales archaeon
TTTTTTCTTTAGGATTTTCTCTCTCAAAAATAGCTGAGCCAATAGCTAAATAATTAGCCCCTGCCTTTAAAACCTCTGGTAGAATTTCGTCATTAATACCGCCATCGACTTCTATGTTTAATTGCGGATATTTTTTCCTTAAATCTTGGATTTTATCTAAGATATGCCATTGAAATTTTTGGCCAGAAGGCCCAGGAGCAACACTTAAAAAAACAACGAAATTAATTTTTTTAAGGCAGCCTTTGATGGAATCAATAGGAGTACTAGGATTTAAAGCTAAAGCTAATTCTACTTTGGCTATTTGGCACATTTTATAAACAGCATCAAAATCTTTTAGAGCTTCCTGATGAATAATTATTCTTTTTGGTCTCGTTTCCAACCAAAGAGGTAAAACTATTTCAGGATTTTTGACCATCAGATGCAATTCAAATTTTTGACGAATACCTTTAATAGTTTTTATTTCCTCAGGCGCGTTCCAATTTTTCCTAGAAGTAAAATTACCATCAGCGACATCAATTTGAAAGATGCCAGAAAATTTAGAAAGCTGATGAAGTCTTTCTTCGAACTTTTGTTTAGTTTTAACATTAATAACTGGAATAATCTCCTTTTTTAAAGACTTAGAAAAAAAGGGTAAGAACATTAATTTTTAAATTTTTAATTTATTATAAATTATTCTTTTTTCTTTATGCTGCTTTTTCTTCCTGTGAAAAAAGAGCACTGAACCTGCAAAGACAGAATACAGGAATAATAGGATAATCATTGCAACACCAATGTCTGGAATATGCTGTGCTGCCGGAATTAAGATTAAGAACATCGTTAAAAAAAATATTGAGAGGAACTGTGCTGAAAATAATGACAGGACTTCCTTTCTAAAATCGTGCTTGATTGAAAAAAAGATTAGCAGGATAAAATAAGCCAAAATCCTGAGCCACACCCACAGCTTTAGCATATTCATTAACAATGCTGCAAAAACAAAAAATACTATCCTTGAAAAGAGCACCAGATATTTCTCTATGGAATGCATTTCTTCCTTGCACCAAGAAGTAAGCAACTTGCCAAGCAAAAACCCCGAAAGTATGATTGGAATTGTTAACAGAAGCCTTAAGAAAAGATTTGGAATCAAACTGCATCACTCTGACTTTTTGTTTTTGCTGTTGTTTTATTACTTGGCTATTTGATGTTTGTTATAATTAACGGATTTATTAACTCATTTATTCAAATATTCTCATACAAATTGTATAACTATTTATTGATTGAATCAATATGAATTAAAAAAATGCTTAGCATAAATCCTATTTTACTAAATTATGTTCAATTTATCATTGTTCTATTCAAATTCAATCTTTCAAATTTTTGATATATGAATATATTTCTTCCAAGAGTTCTTTCTTAACTATTGGAAAGAACTTTATGGTGCCTGCATGCTCATGCCCTCCGCCGTGGATGCCGGCATAAGGCATCTTTTTCTTAAGCTGCGCCATCAGATTTATCAGACTGAAGTTGACATTGGAAGAAACTCTGAAGACTACATAATCAGAGCTTATGCCCAAGGTGATGATTCCAAAACCTTCAGCCAGGTGCTTTGAAAGGAATAAATCATGCGTCATTCCAGTTATCTTGCCTGGCAATGGAGCCTCTCCCCTGAAGCCGATGTCAGCAACATTCAGCTTCACTAAAATCTTTTTGTTGAGCTGTTCTTTCTCAGCAAATTTTTCAATGGCTTTCAATATCTCTTTTTTTCTCTCATCAACCTCTTGTTTTATTATTTCAATAAGCTTCTTCTGCTTTTCTAAATCCTGCCCCAAAAGGTCATTCACGATGTTCCTTCCTTCAATGCTGCCCATATAGTAAGCATTGAAATCAACGCACTCTGCTATTTCCTTCAAATAATCAAAAGCAAAAGATTTCTCAGCCAGATTGCAGTATTTTTTGAACTCTGCTGAAGAGCTCTTATCTGAAATTCCTGATATTGCAGGGAGAAAATCTATATTCTTGACATCCTTATTCACAAATCTGGCCAGCTCTGCAGCTATCATGCCCGCTGTCAAGTTAGCATCCCCGCCTGCAAAATAAGGATTCACGTGAGCGTCTATGAATTCATCAACAGCGCTCTTTCCTTCAATTATCTCTCCGGGAATGTGATGGTCTACAACAACAACCTGCGCCCCGTAAATCTTTACATGTCTTATTGCCTGTATGTCTTCAAAAGTGCTCCCGCAGTCAATAAGAAGAATGAGTGGCTCTTTTACCGCAAATCTTTCTATATCACTAAGATTGAAACTGATATCTCTTAATGCATCACTATACTCATAAAATGGAGCTCTGCTGGGGCTTCTTTTGTAATAAAGCCGGATTGCAATATCTTTTTTATGCTGTTTTATGATTAACGGCAAAAGCGCCCTTTCAATCGCAATGGCGCCTGTATAACCGTCACAATCTGCATGGTGCCTTATTATTATCGGCTTGCTTTCAATCAAAGCCCTCTTTATCAGCGCAGCTGCTGTCAGCAACATCTTTTCCATGCGATTTAGAAGCTCTGATTCTATCAGGAAGTGAGGAACTTCTGAAATATTAACGCCTGATGCTTTCTCTATTTTTTTAAGAACATCCTCTGCTTTTTTTTCAGAAAGCTTTTCCAGCTCAATTATTTCTGCTTCCAAAATTCCTTTATTTTCAACAATCAAGAGATTTGCCATTACGGCGTCTCCTTCAGATATATTGGGGTAAAGCATTTTGGAATCGCGCGAGAATTTTTTTGCACTCAGTATTGCAGTTCCGTCAAAAAGATTGAATATTGCTAGGTTTTGCACATGAAAAACCTTGTCAATCTTGCAGAAAAAGGAAAATTTCTGCCCAACATGATTTGCCGAAATAGCGTCAAAAGAGGGTGTTTCTTTTGCCAGAGTGAATTTGTCAGTCAATAGCTCAAGCTCCACCTGGTTTGGAAGGATTATCTTGGTTACTTTTACAACAACTTCAGTGCCTTCTTTCAACTCTTGCTTTTCCTTACCTGACTTTTCTATTGTCCCTCTGATATTATCGCTTAAGGCAACAGCTCCTTTTGTGAATCTTCCCAAATATTTTTCTCCGAGCCTCAAATCAGCAATTGAGGCGTTTTTACTCAAAGAATAAACTTTTAGCATCTAGACCCCCGACCTTGTTTAATAAAATTAGATAGTTTATTTATTTTATTGATTTCCAACTATTACTTTAAACCATTACTTTAATTTGCTGTGTCCAAACTGGATTAGCATATCTATTTCTGTATTTTCGAGATTTGGAACATCGCATGCGCCGAAGCAGGATGATGCCCATATTGTGATTTCGACACCTGTTTTTTCTTCCAGATACTTCTGTATTTTTTTAGCGTGCTTTTTCAGCCCCGCAGGCAGTTGTATGCAGACTCTCTTTGCTTTGTTCTTTATAATCTCTTGGGCAACTCTAGCGAGCTCCATGTCATAATCAATTTCGGAATCTTCTTCTGATGCCACACCTTCTGTTTTCTTCATAGAAAAGCGAATGCCTGCCCATTATAAAAACCTTACTGTAAAAGCAGATTGAAAAAGTATAGTTGTAAAATCTTAATTCACGGAATTTTTTATTAAAGTCTATTATAAATTTCATTATATCTTTGTCAGAATTCAGAAATCAATTTTACAATTTCTTTATCACCTTTTCCAGGCGCTCAATCTCTTTTTTTACCTGCTGAATCTTTTTTGTGTTATCGTCTTTTTCCATAAGCGCACCGCACTCGGGGCACTTAAAGCTGAATGACATTGCGTTCTCAAAGTCTAGCCTTACACACTTGTTTGTGCATATGAAAAATGCCTTGTCTTCTTCACGCTCAAGCATCCTCTTAAACTTTTCAATCTTCTTCTCTTGAATGTTCTTGAAGAGATGGTTTATCCTGTTGCTATCAAAAGACCAGTAGTAAATGTACCAGCCCTTCACCTTGTCCTTTTTTCTAGTAGAGAAGACAAGATTTGATTTGTGGAGCTCATAAAGGAGATTTCTGGTTTGATTGATATCTTTTTTTAATTTGTCAGCAAGCTCATATTCTGAAACAGATTCCTTGTTCAGCAGTATCTTCACTAAAGGCAGTGTGCTCTCGCCTGCCACTTCCCTAACAACATCTTCTATGAACTTTTTTGTCTTCTTCATTTTTGCCCTTGACTGTGAAAGTTTCCTATGAGTTCAGAGAACAGCAGCCCCTTCTTCTTCGCGAGCTGCAATGAAACCACAAAGTTCTTGTCAGCAGTCATCTCCAAATCGTGAATGCTTAAAAAGTACCATTTTTCCTCATCGAACCTTATTCCAATCCATGGCTCTGCGCCGAAACAATTGCTGAAATCAATCAGCTGCTGAACATCTGAGCTGCTTAAATATTTTTTTATGTCATGAACTGTTTTGCACTCTACAGCAACGCTTCTACTTCTATTTCCTGCGAGAACATCTGGATTTGGAAAGCTAGCACTTCCTGAGCCAGCAACCCTGACAGCTGCCCAGCCTGCATCCCAGAACATCCTGACCAATTCGCGCTCTGCCTTACTGCCCTTTGCCTTTATCCACTTCATTTTGAAGGCGGTTTTAAGTGCGAGAATAAATACTTTTTTGTTTTTCAGAGAATATATCTGAAAATATTAGAAAAAATATTTAAACTACGGCACAAAAAATAGTTTTATGAAAATAATAATAGATACTGAAAAAGACAGCGCAAAGAGCATAAGAAGTGCTGTGCGAATTCTAAACTTTCTGCTAAAATCAAGGAATGCAGGATTAGATTATGAGAATGAATCAGAGAATTTAGAAAGTGGTTCAGATGCTTCAGCAGAAAGTGCTGCAACTGCCTTCACCAGCCTTTTTGGAGGGGAGATAACAGAAGAATCTGCATCAGCCATAAGTGAAAAAAAGCACATAAAAAAGTATGGTGAGAAAGAAGAGCCTGAGTTTGAAACCTACTGAAAAGGTGAACTATCCCTGGCTTTCGCAAGGGGCTTCATTCTTCATTGACAGAAGTTGCCTTGTTGGTAGAGCTTCCATCTCCAAATGCTTGTATTCAGGCAGTTCCTGCCTTATCCTCTGTAAGCATAATCTCTTCATCTCCAATGCGGAATTATAGTCTCTTGGCACAATAAAACCGCAATTATGGCATTTATGCTCTCGTTCCCATAATTCTTTTTGCACTATTTCTCCGCATTGGCTGCATCTCTGGCTTGTTCCTCTGCAATCAACAAGCATTAGCATCTTACCAGCGTTTTCAGCTTTATAAGATACAAACTGCCTGAGTCTTCCCCAGCAAGCGTCTAATATGCTTTTTGAATAGTATCATCTAGCCATATTTGCTACGGATAAATCTTCCATGGCAATAACATCATAATTCTGGATATAGTAATTAGATACTTTATGCAAGAAGTCATCTCTTGAATTTACTAATCTTTCATATTGCCTTGCTAACTGAGCCCTAAATCTATTCCTATTATTGCTCTTCTTCTGCTTGTTTGACATAAGCCTTTGCAGATGCTTCAGCCTTTTCTCTTTTTGCTTCAAATGTTTAGGGTTAATTATGCTGTTCCCATCGCTATCATATGCTATGTCTGTCAAACCTAAATCTATGCCTACAATCTTGCCAGTCTTTTTGTATTGTTTTTGCCTATTGCCATCTTCTATGACAAAGGCATACCATTTCTCAGATGGAAAATGTTTTATTGTTATCTGCTTGATATTTCCTGTTATTTGTCTATGGCATCTTATCAGGATGTTACCTATCTTTGACAGCCATAAAGTTTGGAATCTCTTGCTTGTGTTTAGCAACTTGAAACCAGACTGGTTGTATGTGAATGTCTTGAAAACACCCTTGCCTTTGAATCTCAACTGACCTACCTTTCTCTTATCTTTTGATTTTGACAGAGCCTTTAGGTTTGAAAACAGCTTGTAGCATTCATATTGTAGGACTTTAGAATGGACTTTGCTAAACTGCTTATCACATATTTTCATATCTGGAATTGTTCCCCGTATTTGTGCTTTGTCTATCTCCTTTTGTTTGTTTAGTTCTCAAAGAAATGTGTTATATCCCTGCCTGCATATCTCAAGAGTTTCAAGCATTTTCTGTTCTACTTTCCTGTCTGAGTATATCCTGAATTTATGAGTTAGCATTTTTTCATTAGCCTATTTATTATTTCGTCATAGGTTTCTCTTTTCGTAATTCTTTGTTTCTTCAACCTTTCGAGAGTTTTATGCTCTATTTGTATGTTGGTTCTTTGTTTCATATACACAAGTCATACACAATCAATATATAAACGTTGTGTGCGGCTGTCCAGTGGTTCTCCCTTCGGGAGAAAAAGATACCTTCAGTATCCATTGCTTTCATCCTCCACCTTGCGGAAGGGGACTTCCTGCAACAAAGTTAAACAAAAAAATATATAAACAACACGATAAATTTTATTCCCATGGTGCTGGAATACCTGATCGGTCCAAGGGGCGCTGAAAAAAAGCCACAGCACATGCTGCTCATAGGGTTTTTATATGTGGCTGCTGCACTATTCATCAGCTTTTGGATATTTCCTGAAAATGCGGACTTGGTAGCTGTTTTCTTATGCACCTTTGCTTCACTGCCTGTCATCTATGATGCCCTGAGAATAGAGGAGAATGTTGATGTTGTAGAGACAGAGGAGAAAACAATACTCAAGCAGCATGGCAGGGCCCTTAAATTTTTCATATGCTTGTTCATAGGATTCATGCTTGGATATGCTTTGTTCTATGCAATACTTCCGCCTTCATACCTGCCAAAAGCCTTTTCAATCCAGACAAAGACAATAGCTGCGGTAAACAGCCCAACAGGAGCTGCAACTTCGCTGCAATGGGGCATGTTCACAAGAATATTCATAAACAACTTTAAGGTGCTGCTGTTCTGCGTTCTCTTCTCTTTTATTTATGGCATGGGTACAATATTCATACTTGCATGGAATGCTTCTGTGATTGGAGTTGCAATCGGGGCATTCATAAGGACGAACCTGCAGCATTATACAGCTGTGCTGGGAATGGTTGCTCCGGCAGCATATTTCAAGGCATACACCCTTGGCTTGTTAAGATATTCCATACATGGCATTCCGGAAATAGCTGCTTATTTTGTAGCAGGGCTTGCAGGAAGCATAATTTCAATAGCTGTGATAAGACATGATTTGGGAACAAAAAACTTTGAGAAGATAATTCTTGACTCTTCAGATTTGATTATAATATCGATACTAATTTTAGTAATCGCTGCCTTACTCGAGGTGTTTATAACA
>CAYQKJ010000040.1:0-7272 GCA_964418195.1 uncultured Methanosarcinales archaeon
GACTGAAACAGGTTTATTAAACAAAGCAATTAAGCTTAATGCACAGATAAAAAATGCTGATGAAAAAGAATAATAACTAAAAAACACATAAAAAATATGCAAATAAAAATTAATTAAAAAATTTAAGCCAAAAATAATAATAAACTAAAAATCAAATCCAAAAAAATCCTTATAAAAAATAATAAATCTCGTTGTAAAAATAAAACCTAATAAGAGAACTTGAAAGTAAAACAAATAAAAATTTAATCGCAAACATGCTGACCAAAATGGCTCAAAAAGATTTTAAAAAATATAAAACAATGGGAAAAAAAATTGAGAAAGAGCATAGGCGCAAACACATAAAAAAAGTTCCTATCGCGACGTCAAATCTGAAACAGAAGAAAATTACTGACTTCAAAAAAGATTTCAGGAGAAGAATCAAAGAAGGACCGATGCTCTTATACATATTCCTTGCATTTATTATTATGGTTAGTATTTTCCAGCTCTTTCGCACAATAAATTCTGATTCTTGGATGGCGGGAACAGAACCATACTATCATTTAAGAATCGCCAGGCAGATTCTTGAAAATGGTGCGGTGGGAGAAGATGGGTTGAGCTTTGGCGGCAGACCTTATATCTTCAATCCTTATGATTACCTGCTGGCGTTTTGCGGAAAATTTGTAAGCATTGAAACCGCTTCAAAGATACTGCCCTTTATTTTCAGCATCATCGCCATGATATTTTTTTATCTCTTGATGAAAAAAGCAGAATTGTCTCTTATCACAAGAGGATTTATACTCATATGCTTAGTGGCAACGCCTGCATTTCTTTATTCAGCAATGTTTTCAAATTCGGAGATAGCAGGCATAGCAATGCTATTAATAGGATTTTATCTCTTTATAGGCAAGAAAGAATCTTCTTTCCTCTTCAGCATGCTCTTTTTCATTGCAGCTTCTCTTTTTAGCTTCATCAATTTCATTTCAGCAGTGCTGATAAGCGCATTCTATACATATAAACATGCGGAGAAGAGGACAAAGTTTGTGCTTCTGCTGCTGAGTTTTCTGTGCATTTCTCCACTATACCAGCTAATGTTTTACAGGTATGGAATTCCAGAACTGCCTTTCAAATTTGGGTTAGCACAACTGCTGGCGGAATTGGGTGCACTTGAAGGAATCAGCATATTTGGACTGATTTTGGCGGTAATAGGCTTTTTCGTTCTATGGAACGAAAGGGCAAAGTTTTACTTGCCATATGCGCTTCTTTTTTTCTTTGCAGCAGCTTTTATCTTAAATGCAAACATAAACCTTTATCTCGCTTTCATAATCTCAATCTTTGCTGGAAGCGCGCTCACCTTCTTAATTGAAAGAAGGTGGTGGCTAAAGCTTGTCAGAAACATTTCTCTGGCGCTTATTCTTTTTGGGCTTTTCTTTTCAGCAATTTCATTTGTAGGCAGAGCATCAGCTTCTGAACCGTATCCGCAGCTGATGAATTCACTTAGCTGGCTGGATAAAAATTCGAGATACCAGGGCATTGTTTTTTCACATTACAAAAATGGCTTTTGGATAGAGTATTTCAACAAAAAGAGCGTTACAGATGAAAATTTTATTTATGCTCCTGAACTTTATGAGCGCCTGAATGATTCCAATGAGATATTTTACTCAAGAAACCTTGAACGCACAGAAGAGCTGCTTGACAAGTACAATATCAGCTACATATTAATAACGCCAGACATGAAACAGGGGCTGGTGTGGAAAAAGGAAGAAGAAGGACTGCTTTTCCTTCTGAGAAACCATGAGATATTCAGCATGGTTCATGCAGCGAACAGCAGCAGAGGAATTGTCGAGATTTGGAAATATACAAAGAAATAGCAATGTCAAATAAGAGTTTTAAAAAGAATATTCCTCGAATTTTAATTATGATAAAGGCAAATCTTTATAGCAATAGTTAACAGTAATATTTTTATTATAAACAGCATTATCCTAAAAACAACAAATACATAACAAAAATTAATAATAAAATACATAACAAGGAATTAGATTAGAATGCTGCATCAAACAATGATAATGATTAAATAACAATTAAAAACCTTTATTATGCTCATTATAGCCGAAAAATAAAGAGAAGATGGTTGGATGCTAAAAGCAATTGAAATCGTCACTTGGGGAATTTATCTGATTACGCTTTACTACTCAATGTTCTGGTTTCTCACATTTTTGGAACTAAAAGAGAAAAAAGTGAAGAAAAAATTAAAAAATTTTCCCATGGTTACTGTGCTGATTCCTGCATATAACGAAGAAGACACAATAATCAAGACAATGACATCGGTGATTGAGCTGGATTATCCAAAAGACAAGATTGAGCTTATAGTTGTAAATGACGGGAGCAAAGACGCCACACCAGAACTTGTCAAAAGATTCATAAAAAAGCACAAAGACAGGAGAATAATTCTTATAAACCAAAAAAACAGCGGCAAATGGGTTTGCCTCAATAGAGGACTGAAGATTGCAAAGGGAGAATTTTTTGCATGCCTGGATGCTGATTCTTTCATCACCAAGAATGCCCTCAAAAAAATGCTTCTGCATTTTGAGGATGACAAGACAGCTGTTGTACTCCCAATAATGAAAGTAAAAAATCCAAAAAATATTCTGCAAAAAATCCAATGGTATGAGTATATCGTGAACATGTTTTATCAGAAGATGTCAAGTTCCCTAAATTGCCTGCATGTTGCTCCAGGCCCGTTCTCTCTTTACAAGACAGAAATTCTGAAAAAGGTTGGAGGCTTCAAATACGGATTTGCAACAGAGGATTTGGAAATAGTGTTCAGACTGCAAAAATATCATTACAGAATAATTCAGGTCAGTGAGGCTGAAGTTTACACAATAGCACCAGACAATTTTAAGGCATTTTACAAGCAGAGAAAGAGGTGGAACAAAGGCTCACTGCTTAATGCCTGGAGCTACAAAGAGATGGCATTCAACCGAAATTATGGGGATTTTGCAATGATGCAGATGCCTACTTTAATGGTGCTTGGATTATTGGGCGCAGTACTTTTTTCAATAATTCTCTATTATGGCATACTAAAACCGTTATACAAGCTTTTTGTAAATGTTGTGCTGGTAAGATTTGATATATGGACTTTGCTTAGGAATATAAATTTAGATATGAATATATTAGATATAAACTTTCAAAGACTGGCAATCGCACTTATTGCTTTGGGAGTTTCTGTAATAATGTTTATGGTTGCACATTCGCACACAAAAGAAAAGATAGTCAAATACGGCATCATACCTGTGATGATATATTTGTTTGTATATTACCTCGCACTCGGAATGGTATGGCTGGCCATAATGAAGGACGTAATAGTCAGGCAGGTGAAGAACATATGGTGAGGAGAATAGAAAAAAGTAGGTATTTGATGGCAGCACTATTCGCTGTAATAATATTCAGTTTTGGGCTGAGCGTAGGAATGGTTGCGGAAAACAGGCGCATAGAGTATATGAACAAATTTTATCAATTGCAGAGCAATGAATATGAGAGCTTACAACTGCAGTATCTTTATTTGACAACAATTTCAAATACAAAAGAAAGCTGTCCTGTGTTACAGTATTATCTTGATGTGCACCTGAAACATCTGGAAGACACAAGAATAAGACTGGAAAACTACAAGCAAGATGCTTCGTCAATGAGCCGGAGTGATTTCGATGCATTGACAAGACAGTATCTTCTTGCAGAAATAAAATCCTGGCTTTTTACAAGAACAGCCGAAAAAGTGTGCAATGAAACAAATATTGTAACAATACTGAACTTCCATTCAAAGAATTGCATTGGGTGTGAAGACGAGGCGATGGTGCTCTCATACTTTAAGGCATTATTCAAAGAAAAGCTGCTTATTTTCTCTTTTGACTTGGATTATGAAAATGAACCGATGGTTAACATACTAAGAAAAAGCTACAATGTAACTATATATCCTACGCTGATAGTGGACGACGAAAAATATGAGGACTTTGTTTCAAAAGACCAGCTCAAAAAGATTCTTTGCTCTTATTATGGAAACATAACCGAGTGCGAGTGACATCCTCCCCAACCTAAAACTTCGTTTTAAGGATGGGGCTTCCAACGACAGAGCTTGTTGAAGGTTTTGTCGTTATAGTTCCTGCTTTCACGATTCCGTTTGCAATCGATTGCTCGGTTGTAGGGGCGGAATCTCCACAGGCGTTAAGTTCGGCATAGTCCGTGCTTACTTTCAAAATATTAATCGAGGCATTAATGTCTCTATGGCAAGACAAACCGCAATGAAGACAGAGAAATTCTCTTTTATTAAGAGGCATCTCTACAATAGCTCCGCATCTGCTACAGGTTTTGCTTGTATTCCTTGCATAGTTAGAGTCTTCTTGCTCACGATGATAAGTCCTTGCCCTAAAGGACAAAGTATTAAAATTTTTAATAAAAAATAAAGTGCTTTTTTATGGAAGCAAAAACGAAAAAAAACATTCTTGCAATAATCATAATCGGATTTTTGATACGGCTTTTTGCCTATCTTAAATACAGTTCTGTGTGGTGGGACTCTGCTGCTTACATTGGAATTGGAAAATTCATATTTTCTCTGGGAAATAAGGGACTTTTTGAACCGTTAAGACCTCCGGTATGGCCTGTGTTAATAGGCGCTTTATGGAAGATTAACATAAACCCTGTTTTTGCAGCAAGAGTTTTGTCCATTTTGTTCAGCACTGCATCAATATATTTGGTTTTCTTAATAGCCGCAAGAGTATTTGACAAAAGAACTGCTATAATCTCGTCATTTATTTTTGCAACAAGCGCAGTATTTGTTTTCTATGACCATGTTATGCTTTCTGAAATTCCTTCTCTATTCTTTGCATTGCTGTCAATTAATCTTTTTCTAAAAAAGAGGAGAATCCTTGCAGGATTTTTTGCTGGAATCTCGTTTCTAACAAGGTTCCCACAGGGCATAATATTTGCATCATTAATCCTTTACGTAATGCTCTTTGAAAATGATAAAAAAAATACAAAGGAAAACGCCGCTAAAAAAACAAAAAACCGGAAAATAAATATTTTTGTCTTAAATACTAAGTTATTCTCGCAATCTTTGATAAAAAACAGAATATTAGAAACCATAAAGATTTTAGTAGGATTCGTAATTGCTGCTGTGCCGTACCTAATTCTTAATTATTTGCTCTACAAAAACTCTCTACTTCCTTTCATTGAAGGAAATTATGTGATTGAAAACACTTTTCCATACAGCGGAATATCTTTTTACTTCATAAATATCATAAGAGAAAATTTTATGGTAATTTTTTCTGTCCCTGCTGTGTATATTGCCTTGAAAAATTATTTCAGCAAAAAACAAAAAAGTAATGAAGAAAAGGGAAAGGAAAACAGAAAAAAGATTATCAAAGAAGAGAGAAAGGAAAAATTGCTGTTCATAATAATTTCCATACTTTTTCTGGCTTATTTTTCATTCTTGAAATATAAGGAAATGAGATTTGCAATTGTTTTTTTGCCTTATATTCTTATCCTTTCTGCCCATGGCTTGAAAAGCTTGATTAGGAATAAAAAAATTTTATTATTTCTTCTTATAATCTTTTTAATGCAATCATCATACGCCTTTGTCAGATACCGAACCTACTGGGAAGCACAAGTTCCTGATGCAAAACAGGAGGAATTCTACAAAAGCATTATTGGAAAATATGGAAACATCTGGGTTTCAAACCCCCGGTTCACGCTTTACACAGATGCAATGCTAAATCTGATGTATTATCCCACATTTGAAGATTCCTCTAAGAGCTTAAAGGAAAAAATAAGCAAAGCAGATTTTGTTTTTCTAAATAGCTGCGAGCTTGTATGCAGAACAGAAGAATGCCTTGGTAGGAAAAAGGAGCTTCTGCAGTATCTAAAAGAAAACTTCAGCGAGAAGTTCAGGGCAGAAAGCATGAGTGCAAATGAGAAGTGCGAAATGATTGAGTTTGACAAGAAAAAAGATTAGGGTAAAAATAAATCGACTATTTTCTAACTATTAGAAATGATGTAAGGGGCTGCTGCCCCTGCCAGAACTGCCTTTGCTCAATTATGTTGAAATTTTGGACAGCAGCAGATTCCTTTATTAGGAGAAGCAAAGACTCTTCTCTGCACAGCAGAGCTATGGTGCCGTGCTTTTTTAGCAGGTAGTTGCACTGATAGAAGAATTCTTTCAGAATTTTTTTGGCATCCTCATTTTTTGAAAGCGATAGGTCTGAAATTATTATGTCAATATCCTGCTTTCCGAACTTAATGTCAAGCCACTCCAAGTCATTTCTGCTGAACTCTATCTTCTTCTCAACTCCTGCAATCTTAGCATTTTTCTTTGCAGCAGAGAGATTTCTCATGTGAGGGTCAGAAGCAAATATTTTGAATTTCATTTCTGATTTCTTTGCTTCAGAATCAATTTCAGAAAACATATTTTCAAAATCCATCTTGACAAAATCAAAGTTGATAAAGGAAAATGCAGTCTTCCTGAAAAAATTCACTGGAAATGATGACATGAAAAGCGCTGCTTCTATTGCAACAACGCCTGACTTGCAGAAGAAATTCAGGATTTTATAGGAATCCCCTTTTTTTTCAAGGCTTTTATTAAAGGCTGTTCTAAAGAGGGCATATGCTATCGTGCCCTTGATGGCGCTGGGATGATTAAAAATCCTGTATTCACGCTTGCTCAGGTCAAAGCCGGAAAGGTCAAGCCCTATATAGCAGTCAGCATCAGCAATGTAAGAAAATATTATATATTTGGGATTCTTGAAATCAATTTTGGCATGTATCTGCTCAAGCATGATATCGGCAATTCCTTTTGCAAAATCAACACTTGAAAAATCATGAGTGCCAAGGCGCTCACAGTCTACTCTGAAAGAGCTGGATTCCAAAAAGATTATGCTCTCCTTTTCTATCAATTTTAAGAATGAGGCCAGGCTCTGCTCTAAATCAGCGGATATTTGTGCCTCTGCAATCAGCATTAGGCATTTCTTTATTGACTGAGCATTATAGCAGAGCTTACAGGCATTAACAAAATTCGTGTTAAATTTTACAGCAGAATCTGATTTTGAAATAATGCTGGCTTCAGTGCCGAGAATTTCAGAAATCTCGATAGCAGCAATTTCTCCAAGCCCTTTATCTGTAATCGCAAGAAAAATCCCTTTTTTCAAAGTGATATCTGCAATATCTTTTTCTTTGACCATAATACTAGGAAGATTTAGCCTTTAACTTATAAATATTTTTAACTTTGCGCACCAAACGTAAATATTATTT
>CAYQKJ010000041.1:0-7160 GCA_964418195.1 uncultured Methanosarcinales archaeon
ATCTTTGGCTGTGTCCTGAATTTAATAAAAAAATAAAATAAGGCTCGACTGACTAATAGTCGTGTTTAAGCCTGACGGCAGACAATGATTTTTGTGCAAACTATTGCTGTTTTAACCACACTTCTCTGATTTTTAGAACAAAACCTCTTTTTTCAAAAAATTTAAGAATAGAAAGTAAATTGCATTGTCTATTAAGATGATATATCAAAAAAAGGTGTTATGCGTATGAAAAAAGAAAAATCTGAAGAAAAAGCCGAAAAATCTGATTTGGGTTCAAGCAAAGTTTTTGACAAGATTGTTCCTGACACTTCTGTAATTGTTGATGGAATGCTCTCAAAAAAAATTGAAGCGAGAGAGATAATTCCAAAATCAGTGCTGATACATGAAGCAGTTGTTGCAGAGCTGGAGCATCAGGCAAATGAGGACAAGGCAATCGGTTTTCTGGGCCTGGATGAGATTATAAGATTGAGAGAGCTCTCTGAAAAGTTTGGGTTTTCAATAGAGTTTTCTGGAAAGAGACCAAGCGCTGCAGAGATAAAATATGCCTCTCTTGGAGAGATTGATTCCTTAATCAGGGATTTGGCTTTTGACGAGGATGCAGCATTAATAACTGCTGACAAGGTGCAGGCAAGGGCTGCAAGGGCAAAGGCTGTGAATGTCCTGCTTCTTGAGAAAAAAGAGGTTCATGAGAAAATTATGCTTGAGTCCTTTTTTGACAACGAAACAATGAGCGTTCATCTCAGGGAAAATGTTGTTCCAGTTGCCAAGAAGGGAAAGCCTGGTGACTGGAAGTTTGTAAGGCTGTGGGAAACTCCAATATTAAGAGACAAGATTCAGGCAATCTCTAGTGAGATTATTGAGGATGCTGGCTTGATGAAAGACGGCTTTATTGAGATTGAAAGGCCTGGCTCTACAATTGTTCAGCTTGGAGAGTTCAGGATTGTTATCACAAAGCCACCGTTCTCTGACGGTTGGGAGATAACTGCTGTCAGGCCCATTGTGAAGCTGCATATGGAAGATTATGAGCTTTCTGAGAATTTGAGGAAGAGGATTGCTGAGCAGGCAGAAGGCATCCTGATTGCCGGGGCTCCTGGAATGGGAAAGAGCACTTTTGCCCAGGCACTGGCAATGTATTATGCTTTCAAGGACAAAATTGTGAAGACAATTGAAGCGCCACGTGACCTTATACTGCCTGAAGAGATTACACAATATGCAATAAGCCATGGAACTCCCAGAGAAGTTCATGATATTCTGTTGCTTTCAAGGCCTGACTACACAATTTTTGATGAGATGAGGAACACTTCTGACTTCAAGCTTTTTGCTGATTTGAGATTGGCAGGAATCGGCTTAGCAGGAGTTGTGCATGCAACAAATCCTATTGATGCAATCCAGAGGTTTGTCGGAAGGATTGAACTGGGAGTGATTCCGCAGATTATTGACACTGTCATTTTCATAAAAAATGGAAAGATAGACAAGGTTTTGAATCTGAAGATGGTTGTGAAGGTTCCTTCTGGAATGACAGAGGCTGATTTGGCAAGGCCTGTTGTTGTAGTGACTGATTTTGAAACAAAAAAACTTGAATATGAGCTTTATTCCTATGGTGAGGAAACTGTGGTGGTTCCTGTGACCAATGAGACAGTCAGTCCTACAAGAAAGCTTGCTGCAGAGAAGATAAAGGACTTCTTTAGAGGCTATTCTGATGATGTTGAGGTTGAGATGACTTCTGAAAACAGGTGCATAGTGTATGTTCCTGAAAAGCTCATTGCAAAGATAATTGGCAAAGAGGGAAGCAATATTAACAAGATTGAGGAAAAACTAGGCGTGGGCATTGATGTCAAGGAGCTGACAGAACAAAAAACTTCTGAAAAAGAGCAGGTGAAGTTTAGCGCAAAGATTACAAAAAAAGGGGTTATGTTCAGCATAGACCCGAAATATTCCGGAAAGAGCGTTGACATAGTTGTTGAAGGCGAGCATGTGATGTCTGCAAATGTAGGAAAAGACGGGATTGTGAAGATAAGCAAGAAGCACAAGATTGGAAGACTTATAATTGATGCAGTGAATTCTGGGAGCAGTCTTGATTTAATGGTGTAAAAATCCCATTATATTTTTTCTATTGCCTTTCTCATCTCTTCTGCAAAGTTGGCTGGGTCTATTCTAACAACCCTGCTTTCATCCATCATCTCAATTCCGCCTACGTTCTCAAAAGGCAGTATCTGAAAGAACATGTGAAAAAAGGAATCATAACCAAAAGGTCTCTGGTAAATTAAGATGTTTCTGTCAACATCTGCTCCCACCACATTCAGTGCTTGCGACACCTTTTTTAATGCTTCGGAAAGTGCAAGGCACTCCTGATGATTTATCATAAGCATATCTTCTATGTGCCTCTTTGGAATTATTTTCGTATCATAATTTCTTATCGGAGCCCTTGTTGCATAAACCACAAAAAGATCGTTCTCATATATTAAATAATCTTTCAATTCGTGATTTGGGAGATTGCAGAATTTGCATTTGTGCTTTTTTGACTGCTCATCAAATGCCTTTAGAAGATCCTCCATTGTGCCACCATGGCCGTCCTGATTCAGGTCAATATATGCTTGGGCATGCAATCTTCTGAGGCTTCCGCCTACTTTCTTCCCGATATTAAAAAAAGGATAAACTGGCACATAGTTTATTCCCCTGTTTGTTGCTTCTTTTCTCACATAATTGAGTGCCGTCCTCATGGATTCAAAGATTGCGTGCAGGTCTTCTATGCTTGCCTCTTCTATCTTCTCATAATATTTTATCGGTATTGTCACAAGGTTTATTCCAGATGAAAGTTTTGTATAACTGTTGTTAATCTTGGATTTTAGGTATGGTTTTATTTCTTTATCTATAATTCGCGCATAAGCTGGAAACCTGTTTATTAATGTAATAGCACTATGCATTGAAAGATTCTCCATCTTCGGGCTTATGCTGAAGGGATTGTCAGCCTCTATCTCATCTTTTGAGACGATTATTGCATAGTCCTTGCCTTCTATTATTGGAGCAAAGATGTCGCTGATTTCGCTTTGCGCTTTTATTTCTTCTTTTTTCACTGTTTCATCTTTTTCTGAATACTCTTTTGGTCTTATGTCGCGGACTGCGCTTATGAGGGCGAATCTTCCTGCATATTTGTCTGGCAGTATTATTTTATTTCCATTTGAGTCAAGTCTTATCTCGCTGGAACAAGTGAAATCCCATCTCTTTTTAGGAATTTTTCTGATTACTCTGGATAAAATCGTTTCTCCTTCTGTTTTTTTATTCTCAATAAACTTTATTAGCTCCTCAAGATTTAAATGTGAAATCTTTTCAAATTCTTCAGCACTGCACTCCTGCTTATATTCATTAAGAATTTCTTCCATTAGATTGTATCTGTTTATTATTCCCCAGTGCCCGAAAGGTATTTTATCATAAGGCAAAATTTTTTCTGAATTTTCATCCATGTCTATCACCTGCTTTACTGTGTCATTTGTTTGAATCATGGTTTTTCTTAATTTCTTCATAAATCATAAGAGCAGTCTTTCCTGTTTTCCAGCTCTTTGAGTTTTGAAGATTTTCAAATATTTTCTTTTCCAAATCTCCGGCTATTTTAGCACCGCAGGCAGAATTTACAAGAGAAACTGCCTTGACTGCATATCTTATATTATTGATGGGTCTTAAATCATCAAGGTCATCAAAGAAATATCCGCAGCTAGTCATTGCAAGCTGAGAATAGTATTTTGCATCTAAAAACTTTAAAATCACTTCTTTTTGCCCATTGCTTTTATCTCTCAAAAATTCGTCTGCAAAGACTTGTGAAATGCTGGGAATTATCTTTGTAATTATGAATCTTTCCAATACCTTGCTGTTTTCTGGAACGCTCTCAGACTCAAGCAGGAGGGTTATTTCAGTGTCAAGAATGTCTGCAGATTCTCGCAAACCTTTCTTCCAAGAACTATCTCCGATAGTGCAACTACATCCATTTTTCCATTTGTCTAAATTATGTGGACAACTCCAGCTGGTATTTTCAATAATGTCAACAACTTCATAATAGTCTGCACTATTTAATAACATCTCAGGGAATACTATCTCAAATCCATTCATTTTTGCAGAATGGCTCAACAGATGCTGTAAGAATATGTCCTGAAACTTGTGATGGTGCCCGTATACTTCTCCGTCGCTTGCCAATATTAACAAATTTTCATTGCTTTTGCTTATTGCATTCGTGAAATCATCAGCATTCTTAGTTGAATCTTCGTAGAAAGAAATTTTGTTTGAAATATCATTATCAAAAAGAAAAAGGATAAGCATTCCTTCATGTGTTTCAGTGCAGTAAATTCCAGACTTTTTACTTTCTTTAACCTGATTTTCTCCAAGTATTGTGAATTCCAAACCATTTTTTGCAAGCGCTGCAAGCACGTCATAATTAACAGCGCATTCTGGAAGCCACATGCCTTTTGGTTTTCTTCCAAATCTGCTCTCAAAATCAATAATTCCCCACTTTATCTGAAGTTCAATTCCTTCTTTTGTTTTTGAAAGCGGAAGTATTGTGTGATTATAAGGCATAGCCATAGCATTTCCTACGCCATATTTTTTAACATTTTCCTTATCTGAATTTATTATTCTGACATATGTAGCTTCATAGTTCTGCTGAAGAAATTTAAGCAAATTTGCTCCGAAATCAAAGCTTATAAGTCCCAAGTTTCCCTTTTCTGCATTCGGGGTATAGCATTCATGCGTTGCCTTTTCAGTGAAATTTCTGAAACCGCTGGCATTATAGCTCAGCATTTCCTCAGAAAAATCAAATTCAGGTGGCTGGTAAAAATGACCGTGTAAAATTAATTTCTTATTCATTGTAAACATTATACAAAATTATTCATAAAGATGTTTAATGGTTTAATCCTTTCTTTTTTGATAAGTATAAATATTTTTTTATTTTCTAAAATGTATATTGCTCATATCTTAAAGAGCTGGAGAGTTCCGCAAATTATTTATACTGCGATATTGTTATCTGCCTTAGTCAACTAAATAAAAGATGATGAAATGCTGGAAATAAAATTCATAATTGATAATGCGCACATAGTCAAGAGAGATCTTGAAAAGCGCGGTGAGAAAGAAAAGATAAATTGGATAGATGAAATACTGGAAAGCCAGCCAGAAATAAAAAAATTAAAGGCAGAAACTCAGGAATTGAGAAAAAGAAGGAATGAGATTTCAGAAAGCATCAATAAGGCAAAAAAAGAGGGTAAGGACATAAAAAAGCTTCTTGCAGAGGCAGCATCCCTTCCGGCAGCGATAAATAAAAAGGAACAGCTGCTCAGAGAATTGGAAGAAAAAACAAGATATTACTTGATGAGAATTCCAAACATACTGCATGAATCTGTGCCGATTGGAAAAGACAATTCTGAAAATGTTGAAATAAGAAGATGGGGCACTCCAAAAAAGTTTGATTTTGAGCTAATACCTCATGGAAAGCTTGCTGAAAAACTGAATATTGCAGATTTCAAGACAGCGGCAAAGGTTTCTGGCACTGGATTTGTTTATTTGAAGAATGAGCTTGTGCTACTTGACTTGGCAATACAGCGCTTTGCAATAGATTTCTTGCTGAAAAAAGGATTGTCGCTTATAGAGCCTCCTTTTATGCTTGGAAGAGAGGCTTATGAGGGAGTTACTTCTCTTGAGGATTTTGAGAATGTCATGTACAAGATAGAGAATGAGAAACTGTATATGATTGCAACTTCAGAGCATCCAATTGTTGCAATGTATAAGGACAATGTTCTTGAAGAGAATGAGCTGCCTCTAAAATATGTTGGAGTAAGCCCTTGTTTTAGAAAGGAGATAGGAAGCCATGGTGTTGATAGCAGGGGCTTTTTCAGGATGCACCAGTTCAACAAGGTAGAACAAGTGGTTCTCTGTAAGCCGCAGGATTCTTGGAAAATCTATGAAGAAATTGAAAAAAATACTGAAGAGATGATTCAGCTTCTTGAAATACCTTACAGGGTTGTTAATATATGCACTGGCGATATTGGCATAATCGCTGCAAAGAAATATGACATAGAAGCCTGGTTCCCGAGAGACGGAAAGTATGGTGAAGTGACTTCCTGTTCAAACTGCACCTCTTACCAGGCAGTAAGGCTAGATATAAAATACAAGAAGAAAGACGGCACAAAAGAGTATGTGCATACTCTAAACAATACAGGGCTTGCAACTTCAAGAATAATGCGGGCAATACTGGAAAACTATCAGAATAAAGATGGTTCTGTGACAGTCCCAAAAGTGCTGCTTCCTTACATGAATGGCACCAAGAAGATAGAGTTAAAAGATAAAAAAGCAAAAAAATAAGTGTTTTTATTCTTATCGGAAAAATATTTAAATTTAAACTGCTTTAGATGGGTGCATGATAGTTAATCTTGATAAATCGGATGTTGAAAAGGAAGTCATAGAATCTGACAAACCTGTAGTGATAGAGTTCCATTCCCTTTGGAATAGCGCATGCAGGGCATTCTCCACGATGTTTGAAGAACTTGCAAGAGAATATGAAGGAAAAGTCAAGTTTGCACAATCAAACATAGACGGCAATCCAGACCTTGCAGAAGAGCTGAATATCAGCAACATACCAACTGTGGTTTTATTCTGCGATGGCATCGAGATTAAGAGAATGCTAAATCCTTCAAGAGCCTGGCTGAAGCAGGAGCTTGACTCTTTGCTGAGAAAAATAAAGAGATTCTAACTGTTTTTTTTGACCATTACTGCTTTTAATCTTTGAATTAGAATTTAGTTATTGAATTAAAGAGTAAAAAAATTGTTTATTACTTTCATTTAATTCATCTAATTTCCACTTTCATCTGATTTCTCATAAAAACATTATTAAATAATCGTTTATTGAATTATCATTAGAAATCTTAAGATGTAATACTCAAAATATGATAACTAAAAATATAATAGCGGGGGGTGGACTTTCACAACACTTTTTGATTTTGCGCCTGATTTTTGCATCAGCAAAATCGGCGTTTTGCGCTCGATTTCCTTTTTAGCTAGCCTTTTCCTAAAAGGCTCTCTTTTCCTTTTTCGCTAGCCTTTTCCTAAAAGGCTAAAGGGAAGCAAAACGCAATTCCCTCAACGCTTTTTTTCTTTTCGATTAACCCTTTTTTAAAGGGTTATTT
>CAYQKJ010000042.1:0-7059 GCA_964418195.1 uncultured Methanosarcinales archaeon
GAATAGATGTTGGTAATTCAGATAATAAATTTAGATAATAATTTAGATAACAGAAAGCAGTAATTTTGAACCGCTGAGCCAAAGCCCAGCAGTCCAAAATATCTATCACAGGGATAATTCAAAGCAAGGGCGTATTTAAAGATTTTTAGCATCCATTATCACGATTCTATCAGTATCTTTTTTTAGTATATTTGAAAACAAATAGGATTAAGTAACCATTTCTGCTGTAACATTTCAAGGACAAACTGGTGTGGGAAAAAATTAGTGAAAAAAGTTGAAAAATATTTTTCTGATTTGCTTATGTCCGATTGCTGATTGCCAAAATCAATTTTCAAAATCTTTGCTTGAAGATGCTTGTATTTCATTTAAGATGTTGTGTTGATATGCTGTTTCATCTAAGATGTTGTTGCATTTAGAATGTTTGGTTTAATGTTCTTCTTATTCTGTTATTTATTATTTTGTTTATTCTGTTATTTGGTAATATTCTATTTAGCCTGTTAATACGCCAGTAATGCACTGCGCCGGTAATACACGGCGTTTTGCTCTCCCATTTTTGCCATCTGTTCTCTTATGAAATGCCTTTTTACGCATTCTGAATATCTTGCAGAAATAATTCTCTTAAATAAAAGAATTTCAGAATAATCCGGATATCCTTCACTTTTATGGAAATCTCTCCGACTTTTTCTAAAAAACCCTTTTTAACTTGATTTGCTATAAGATTCTCTACAGGATTTCAAAATTTTTGCAACACTAAAATTATTAAAAAATGTGGAGGGATTGAAATGGACGAGAAATATTTTGGAATGGTAAATGATGAGATGACCCTGGGAAAAGTAGACCCGATATTCAAGGATGTGACCAATTTTCTAAGGCAGAATCCAGATGCCACAGTGAAGGAACTTCTGAGCCATTTAATCAAAGATGAGAATTTTGAGGAGAGTGACAAGAAAATTAGGAGGAATATAGAGAATATAATAAATGACATAGAAGTCAAACAAGGAGCACGTTTGGCTTTGAAGGCTGTTGATTTGTCCAAGTATGACCTCGCAGATGGTCCTGCTAATGGGCTTTATGAATACAAAAACATAAACCAAGGAAGCGATGCAGAAATGTCAACATTCATAACTGATTATGATGCAAAAAGCGTCATAGATCTCTTCCAAGATTCCCAATATTCAGACCCTGGCAGCGGAAAGAAGATTTCCTATAAGGGACTTTACATTGTGCTGCTGAAAACTCCGCTTGGAGGCAGATAGAGCAAATAGGCAAAGCTCTGCCCACATCAAATTGGCGATGAATTGCGTTGTAATGCGCTTTTAATTTAGCGTCTGCATGTTTGAAGCATCTAGCAAAAGATTTGAGGAGGAAGTAATATGCCGGAATCAGATTTTGTCAATAAATGCTTTCAGGAGTTGAAGGAACCGTCCTTTCTTGATTTTTTTAG
Source organism: uncultured Methanosarcinales archaeon (assembly GCA_964418195.1). GTDB lineage: Archaea > Nanobdellota > Nanobdellia > Woesearchaeales > 0-14-0-80-44-23 > CAYQKJ01. The sequence goes on from CAYQKJ010000042.1 coordinate 1,445, forward strand.
TGAGAACACCTCCCTGATTTTTCAGGACGTGATATATCTCATTGATTCCCAGAAGGGAGATGATATGCCATTGCATTCTGTAGAAATATTCGGTGCAGAATGGCCTGCCTACCAGGCAGAATCCCTGAGCAGGCTTGAAAAGATGTACATCGTGGAAAATACAGATGCTATAAGCAGGATTGTTTCTAACTATTTCAACTCAGAAATCTCGATGAATAGCACGGAAAAAGCAGAGCTTGAAAAAACAGCCCTCGAGAACAGAGCACTTGTTTTTGCAGTCGATGCGAAAAACGGAGTGCTCTTCAGGGATGCTGCAAGAGAAAAACATGTGGCTGCAAAGCTTGCAAAAATGTATGGGAGAAGCCAGACTCAGAACATCACTCCGAAATTTGCACAAAACAGCTCAGAACCAGTTTCAGGAACAAACGCTGAGCAGATTAAAAGCCCGAAAGAACTGGAACATGTTGTCTTTAATGAGCTTCTGAGCTCAAAATCAAGCATTTTTCAATACAATCTTAAAAAGTCCAATCCAACTTTGGAATCATTTCTCGTTTTTGGAGGAAGATTCTATGCGCTTTCTCCAGGCGGGATAATCTTCAAGGCATTGGCTGCATCAGAAAATGAATCAGAGAGCAAAGTATTCTCAGGAAAAATCAGGCTGAATGGCCGCGAGTATTTCTTAAATCCAATTGCTAGTTTGGAGGAGATTGCAAATGATTACAGGAAAGTGCTGGCAGAAGAGATAATTATGATAGCAGAAAAGCATGATATTGACAAAGGCTCGCTCACAATTGCAAACATGAAGAAGGAAAATTTCATGCCCATCCTTGAGCAGTTCAGGAGAAACGATTATTACGAGAGAAACAATCTGGGAATTCTCAAGCTTGGAACCACGTATTATGTCTACATCTGGGTAAACAACAGAAAGCCCTATGCGCTGACTGAAAACCCCGCAAACATAAAATATGGAAGCAAATACTATTTTGACAGTATAAAAGTTGCTGTAAAGATAGAAATGTCATCAAGGGGCGAAGTCCTTCCGCCTTGTCCAGAGGGTTTTATTGTCACGCCTTATCATCACCCTTTTGTCGGAGATTCTAATAATAAGTTTGTCAGAGTGTGCGCTGAGAAGGAAGCAATTCAGAAAAGCATAAGTGATGAGGAGAATATTGCTGATAAATACTATGCGGTTCTCAAGTGCGTTGAAAACACCCTGCTAAGCGGATACAGGCCTAACGCCGCAGAACATTTTGTGCCTCACCATCCACTAACGTTGACAGAATTTCCTAAGGAGTATGAAAGATATGGTTCCATCCCTGAGCATGAGAGACCTGAAGTGACCAATGTGTTTGAATCATAAAGAACAGTTCATAAAATAATGAATCATAAGGGCAATGGAAGAAAGAGGATTAAAATGTCGATATTAAAAAACAGGCTTTTGGAGATTAATGCAAAAGAAAAAGTAGACCTTGAAAAATTGCTGTCAAAGATAAGAATAACTGATTTTGCATTTCAGAAGGCAAAGGCATATGCGAGAGCAGTTATGGATGTTTCAGGAGAAAGTCTGGAGTGCGGCGGCTTTCTTCTGGCTTCAAATGACAGTTTTGACGGCTTTGTGATTGACAGCTATCTGCTTTCAGAGCAGAGCGTCACAGGAGCCTCTTTCGCAGGGAATATCAACAAGACAAAGGAAGCGCTGGAAGAGGCAAAAAACTCTAATAAGAAGGTTATCGGATGGTGGCACAGCCATAATGAGATGGCTACATTCCATTCTGAAACTGACAACTATTACACCAAGCAAATTTTCCTGTCAATAGCGCCATATAACAAAATAGCCCTGAGCAGAAAAACAGTTTACCTTGCAGAGCCAGGGCTGGAAGCATCATATTTCATAGAAAATTTAGGAGAAAATGAATCAGACAAGAATGGCGAGTTGTGCAAAAACCAGCGCCACTACATACGCCTGACATCAAAAGACAGTCCTACTAAAATATTTGACATAGAGGTTGAGGATTTCATACCAATAAAGGAATTGAAGATAAAGAATATTGTTGAAAGGCAATTTTTCGGGACAAGCTTTGCATACAGCATGGTCATAAATGCCCTGGATGCAGAGCCATACACTGAGATTTGGTATGATGACATCAAAACTTCTGAAATTAGGAAGATAAGAGCAAAGGGAGTGAATATTGTAAAAAGCAGCGAGGGTTTTTCAGGAGAAATCCTTGGGGAAAAAATCAATAATCTGGAAGAGCTGTATGAACTGGCAAAGAGAGAAGTGTCTAAAAAGGTAAAATACAACGGCATTTCTATAGGAGAGTTTGCTGAGATTGAAAGGAAAAGGCGTGCTGCGAGGAAAAGGGCAGAAGCAGAGGAAAAGGCGAGAAGGGAAGCGCAGGAACTTGAGGAAAAGAGAAGAAAGGAGGAAATGGAGAAGGAAAAGAAAAAAGAAGACAGCGACGGAGGAGAAAGGAGTGAGAAGAAAGGGCTTGAGCAGATAATTATAAAAGCAACTTTAGAAAAAATAAATGCAGAAAAAACAAAAGAAACACAAGAACCTTCTGATGCATATTCAGCAAATTCGACACATTCAGCGGGCACTGGAGAGAAATTAACTGAAAAAATAATAGAAAGAGCAATTGAAAAATCAGCCATTGAACCAGTTGATAAGTTAAGCAACCCTAAAGACATTGAAAACAAGAATAAAGGCATTGAATACAGGAATAAAGACATTGAAAACAAGGATAAAAACATGGAAAACAGAAACAAAGATTCCGAATACAGGAATAAAGACCTTGAAAACAAAAACTTTGAATGCAAAAGACTCGAAACAAGAGTGATATATAATGAACTGCCAAACGAAAGCCAAAAAATGCAGGATTACATAGAAGGGTATGAATTGCATGGCGAAACAAAGAAGGATAACAGAAAGATTAAGGGGATTTTGAGCAAGGAAGGCTATTTCTCAGAGCAGATACCTGGCATTGAAAACAACTGCAGTTTCAATCCTGCGACTGATATGGGAAGGCTGATAGAGTTCGAAAATTATGAAAAAAAGATAAAGAATTACTCAAAGATGCTTAGAAAATGCATGAATGATAATAATTTCCTTGATGAAAATGAACTTGAGGATTTAAGGAAGCATCTCAATGACATCAATAAAAGTTATGCCAGGACAATCAAAAATCCTGTAATCTATTCAAAAGAGGAAGCTGAAAAAGCCTCACAGGGAATTGCACTTATAAAGAATTTTTGCGAGGAGTTTGACGAATACAAGAAAAGAAATATTATGGTTCTGGAGTTAAAAATCGCTAAGGCAGAAAGAGAGATGAGAAAACTGGACGATGAGTATAAAAAAAGAGACATGATAACGCAATTTTTTAACATGTTCAAGCCTGATTATAAAAGAGAATGTTCCAAGTATCTTGATGAATATCGGGAGAAGCTTTCAAGCATAAAGAATTTTGAAATAGGTGTTGGAGATGAGTGTAAGGGATAAGATTATAAGATTAGAGCATGCAGCTCAGAATGCTGTTGAAGAGAATGCGGCAGAGAAATGCGAGGACATTAGTGGAAAAGAGTCGAACCTTAACCGTATCGAAAACTTAACTAACATTATTAAAAACTTAAGTTCTAACATTAGCAAGAACTTAAGTTCAGATAATCAGAACTATTCAAAAAAGCAGAAGCGCTCATTGGTAGAATACAACAATGACCCCATATTTGAGAGGCAGGAAAGGATAGAAGACTGGAACCAGCAGGCTCTGCTCAACACAAGAGTAGCAATTATTGGCTCAAACATAATGGCAAGCTATCTTGCAAGCTGCCTCTCTGTGCTGGGAATAGGAAGCATATACATTATAGACAACAAAAAGAATTATGAAAACGAGGGAGAGGAGGACAAGAAGAATTTCCTGCTGCGCCTCGGTCAAAATGCAAAAAGATTTGAGAGCAGGGCTTACACTCTTGAAAGGACAATAAAGCAGGAAATAGACCCAAGCAGATATGTGCAAATTAGGAGCATTGTAGGGAATTACAGGTGCTTGAAGCTTGTTCCAGACATTGACATAATTCTTGATGCAACAAACAGCCCAGAATCAAAAATGGCTTGTCTAAAATATGCAGATGAAAACTCAATTCCGCTGGTGAGTTTGTGCTGTGACGAAAAAAATGCATATACGCAGATATACAATCCAGATATTGAATTCAAGGAAGAGAAAAATGAGAGCAGCCTCGCCAAGAGACTCGGAATAAGCAGATTTGAAAAATCAAAAGCTGTGAAAGAGGCAGCTGCAGAGGGTTCTGAAAATGCTTTGGACAATATAGTTCTGAAATACTTTGATAAAAAGAAGCAGCATCCGCTGACAGCAGCAATCTCTGCTGGAATGGCAATAGATTTTGTCAGGAAGTGCACCTTAAAGCTGAAATCTGACCCGGAGCAGAAGAGAATCCACAGCATCCTTTACACATTCAAATCTCCGAGAAGACTATTTTATGAAGAGGAATGCAGGGAAGTGCTGTCATCTTATCTCAAAAACGATATAAAGAATAATAGAGATAATAATGAAGATGAAAATTATGCGAATGAAAATCATCTAAATGCTAATCATGCAAATGAACAATCTAGTAAAGAAGAGAATGATGAATGGAAAGACATAAGACCTATTGATAAGAAGGTGCTGATTGCAGGAGCAGGGGCAATAGGCAATTTTGCAGCGCTTCAGCTTACGTTATTAGGCCTGAAAAATATTGACATAGTTGACATGGACAGGATTGAGCTTACAAATGCAAACAGGCAAATCCTGATATGCGACAGGGCGTCCAAGGAAAACCAGAGGAAAAAGGCAGAAGTGCTCTCTGAAAAGATAAAAAGGATAAACTCTGAAGTAAATTCTAGAGGGATTTACGGAATCATTGCCGAGGAAGCGTCTGATGCTCTTTCAGGGTTTTTGAAATTCTTCCTGAAAGAGAAAAAAGTTGACAAGCAGTTCATAATCAGTAATAATTACAACGCTATAATTGGATGCCTCGACAATCCTCAGGCAAGAGCCGTGCTTAATAAGTGGGCTGTTGAGCTGAAAATTCCTTACATTGACAGCGGCACAGATGCTTTTAATGCAAGCATCAAGAGCTATATTCCTGGAGAAACCGGCTGCCTGAACTGCCAGATGAACATAGATAGGATTGCAGAGGACTGGGTTAATAAAAACCGTCACAGGGAATCCTGCGAGCTGAACACCAAGGAGCCCAGCGTTGTAACCTCTAATTTGATTGCAGGAGCAATAATGGCAGGAGAGGCATATGCAATATTAAGTAATGAAAAAATATTTCCTGCTGCAAAAAACAACATATCCTATTCATCAAACCACAATCCTGAACTGACTGTTGTTCCAGTTGCTGAAAAACCGCGAGAGAACTGCAAATGCAACAGCGCCCACGATTAAGAAAATTTAGCAAATATCGAAAAGATTTAGCACAAACGCCCATGAAGATTTGGGAATAAATTATCGGAATATTTTCGAAAAAATTGAAGAAAGAGATATAAAATGATGAGTTCACTATTCTATAAATGTAGTTATTATATAGTAGTAAACAATAGAAAGATTTAAATACTC
>CAYQKJ010000043.1:0-7005 GCA_964418195.1 uncultured Methanosarcinales archaeon
AGGTAATGTATTACAGCATTGACACTGCAGAAAACCAGGAGTTGGCAATAAGAAGCAGCCATGACATTTACATTGTGAATAATTCTTATGTGAATAACACAAATACCTCAAACTCGCTGATAACTGATTTATCGAATGTAACCTATTCAAACATCACAGATTCAAACATAAGTGCATGCTTTGTAAAAAATTCTACAATAATCAATTCTACATTAAAAAAGATGCCTCAATACAGGAGGGAATGCAGGGTAGTTGATTCTGTTATAAGAGATGGAATAATTATTAATTCAGAAGTTTACAATTCCAGCGTTGACCCAAGCACAATAATAGATTCATATGTTGAGAATTCAACCATAATAAATTCCACAGCTGAATTCTCTGTAATCACAGATTCAAACATGTCAGGATGTGGAGAATTCAGTGTTTACACAGCGGGAATTGATGGGAATATTCTTTCATCAGGCTATGTAAAATACAGTGATTATACATATTATGCTCCAAGAAACATCAATGATATCTGTCTTGGAATCCTGCCTGTGAAAGTCGGAACCCTTACTGCAGCCCCCTCAACTGCTAAAAACAATACAATCATAATATTCACATATTCTGGCGCCAGCACAGGCTATACCGTAATTCTCAACAAGAGCAGCATTGATGTTGACGATGGTACAGTGAATCTTTTGGATGATGGGGTAAGTCCGGATGCATTGAAAGATGATGCCATTTATACAGGAACTGCTGTTGTAAATATGCTTGGAGATGAAAACAAAACAGTAATCGCAACTGTAACTGACAATGTAGGGAATACTTTTTATGCAAACACAACTATTGTATTGGATAACACTGCACCAGCTGCAAGCATCCTGATAAATGATAACAGCGCTTATACACACTCAACAACAGTCACCTTGAAGATGAATTTCTCTGATACAAATGGAGTGAAGGAGTGCAGATACAATGAAACTGCAACACAGTTCACAGAATGGGAACCGTGCGTATCAGAAAAGACATGGACTCTGAGCAGCGGCGATGGAACAAAAACGATAAATTATGAGGTAAAGGATAATGCAGGAAACACAAAAAATGCTTCTGATACGATAATACTGCAGGAAGGGATTTATGATTTGACACCGCCAACTGATCTTGCTGTGACCGATGACGGCGATTATACAAACACCAATACCTCGCTGCATGCAAGGTGGAGCGCTTTTGACAGGGAATCAAAGGTTTTCTATCTTTACAAGATAAATGACACTCTTGGCAACTGTGTTGAGATTTCAGGAAGCTGCGATTGGCAGGACGCTCTTGAAAATACAGAAGCAACAGTCACCAATCTGACCCTTTACCAGGGAAGAAATTATACCATCTGCGTGATTGCCCAGAACGCCTATTTCATAAACAGCACTGCAGTATGCTCTGACGGAATTGTTATAGACATCACATTCCCAGTTATCACACTGGTGCAGAGCGATTTTGTAAATGACACCTGGACAAATTTAAGTTCGCCTTATCTGAACTGGAGTGCTGCTGATCCGGCAGGCGGCGGAGTGAGCAGCGGGATTGCGGCATATAGCTACATCCTTGACTCAAATAATGAAACAGTTCCTGATACAACGCCCGAGGGGAATTTAAGCGCGCTTGAGAATGAGACAAGCAAAACATACTCAAACCTGGCAGACGGCACATATTATTTTCACGTAAGGGCAAAAGACAGGGCAGGCAACTGGGGAAGCCCGATGCATTACACAATAAAAGCAGATACCACCCCGCCAACAATTCCGTTCATGCTGTCGCCAACCCAGAATTCAACAGAGGGCAATATAACATTCAGATGGAATGTTTCTATGGATTATTCAAGCGGAGTTTTGGGATATTATATTACAATAATAAGGACAGACACCGGCGCTTATATCAATAATAATACCTGGATTGGAAATGTTACTGCATACTCGATAAGCGCGTTAAATGGGGTAACATATCATGCTACTGTTAAGGCAAAGGATGAAGCTGGAAATATCGGCTTGGACTCAGACCAGGCAGGAGTCACTTATGATAATCTGCCTCCAAGTATAATCAAGAAGCCTGTTGGAACAGTAATCAGCACACAGCCGATTCTCGTAGTCAAAACCGATGAGCAGGCGAACTGCTATTATGACAACAACCTCTTTGCATACACGAATGATACGCATCACGAGGCAAAGGTAACTGTATTGAACGGCCAAAGTCCGAGCTATACAATAGTTTGTAGAGACCTTGTAGGAAATCAGGCTTCAGACACAATCTCATTCACTGTGAATATAGCATTAAGCCCTACTTCAATAAGTGTAATTTCAAGCACTACAAGTTTCTATGCGAATCAGCGCGCATATTTTGATGTGAGAGTGAAGAGCTCGGAAACAAATATTGGAGAAATTTCAAAAGACAGGTTCAAGGTCAGAATAGACAATTCCTACATAAATGACTTTGTTATCAATGACAATGGCAATGGAAACTACACCGTCTCATTCATAGCCCCGTCAATTGCAAAGGATTACTCTGTTGTTCTCATGGTTGACAACATTGAAAGCAGCGCTACGACAATGAGCGTAACAAACTTCAACCTGCAGATAACATACAGCACTCCGCTTTCAGCGCCTGTAAACAGAGAAAAAATGACCTATGTATCTGAAGCTGATCGCACAATTGGCCTTGCATCTGACAGCAGCAAGGTAGACACTTCAAATTCAACAGGCAGCAGCTTGGACATTGCGCTGGACACTGGAGGAAATGCCTTCATCTTTGTAACAAAGCCGAATGCAAATCCAGAAGACAGGCAGAATTATCTGAAAACTGGGCAATTCATAAATCTTATCATGCCTTCTTTTGGCTACAGAATCGAGAAGGAAAAATATATTGTTAATGCAGAATTAGTGTATCCTTACATCACGATAACAGGAGATAAAACACTGAATCCCGGAACTTACAGGATAATAATAAGGAACAACGGGCTTACTGCTGATGGAAAGGCGAATATAAGCATAACCACGGTTTGAATACAGCGCCTTGAATAACACAGTTTGATAATAACAAAAAAAATCAGGCAAATAAATAATTCAGTTTAAAAAAATCAGTTCAAATGATTTAGTTTGAATGCGGAATGCATTAAAAAATTAAAAAAACGAAGAAGAAAAAAGGAACATCAAGAAAAACAGGAATATCAGAAATGGGAACACCAAAAACACGAATATGTCTCAAAAGGAAAGGACAGTTTTACATATTCGGGGCCATAATCCTGTGCGTGCTCGCATACAGCATATACTCAGGATACAGCAGAGTCCAGATTCCCACAAAGAATGATTTTAAAGAAATTTATGCGGAGTTCATAAGAGAATCTGCGTCAGTAATTGACAATGCAGTCTATAATGAAGGGAATGTCAGTGCCCAACTGAGCAATTTTACTGGCTATTTCATAAATTATGCAAGAACAAGGAACAAGGGCTTTGGAATTTTTTATGCCTTAGTATGGAATGACAATGTATACTTGCATAATAACATCAGCATCAGTGCTGCAAATTCAGAAAATAAAAATTTGAGCGTAACATTCACCAATGCAACAACAGAATGGACAGCTTATGTAAAGGGCGAGCACATAGAAAACAAAGACGGAATAAGCAAGATAAGGATTGTGCTTGACGGAACAAGCTATGACTTCAACATTACAGGAAGAAACCTTGAGCTGAAGGTGCTTTTTGCTTCAGAAAAAAATAATGAGACAGACATATATGCCTATAACAGATAAAAGCCATAACAGATAAAAAAACTCAGAATAAAAATAAAGTAAAAATGTTAAGCTAAAAAATAATTGAAATTTGATAAAATAAAAAAAAAGAATAATAATCGTATAATCATGCAAAAATAAATTTATGATAAAAGAAAAAAAATTAACGCATAAAAAAATTAACATATAAAAAAGAGGTGATGAATTGAACAGAAAAAATAGCTTAAACAGATTTTGTAAAAATAAGAAAGGAATTGAAGTGTGGATATCATGGGTGCTGATAACTGCTTTTATGATAGTTTTAGGAGTTATTGTCTACAGGTGGAGCACCAGCTATGCAACATCATCTGCATCAGATGTTGAAACCAGGGCAGGCAAGGCAGAGTGCGATGCAGTTGCACTGCAGATAACAGCAGCATGCCAGTTGGACAATGTGATTTATGTTGATATAGCGAACAGGAAAGATTTAAAAATAGACAAGGTGATTTTCGGCTTGTACGACATCTTTGGAAATGGCGAATCAAGAGAGAAGATATTCACGCTCGATGTCGGAAAAACCATAAATGTTGAAGTGCTGAAGCAGGGCACAATCTCAACAATTAGCGCAATTCCAGCAATATACAAAAGCAGCAAATGGATAGTTTGCCCTGAAAAGGAAGTTCAATATTCTAACGTAACATATTGTTAAAAAAGAGGTGATAAGAATGAGCAAAAAAAATTCGGATAAAAGAAATCAGATCGAAGAAAAAATCATTGATATTGAGATAGAAAAGTCAAGGCTCAATAGGGAAAAGTCAATAATGGTGCTGGACAAGGCAGTATTTTTGTATTTCTCATTTCTTTTCATAGCGGTTATTGGCTTTGTCAACCAGTATATAAGCAGGAATTTTCTGAACGTGCTGATAGGCATGGGGCTGTGCGTTCTTATCATAGGCACTCTTCCTTACATAACTATAATGAGTAAGGAGGAAAAAAATCTTGACAAGATAATAAATACGCTTAAGAGAATGGAAGGAGGTGATTAAGATGACAAGAGCGCCAAAAATATTCAGGAACAAAGCAGGAGTTTCACCGTTGATTGCCACAGTTCTGCTGATAGCATTTGCAGTTGCATTAGGAGCAGTGGTTATGAACTGGGGAAGAACCTATGTTGAGGAAACAACATCGTATGCAAAATCAAAATCTGATGTAGATGTTGCATGCAGCATGGACGTTTCGCTAAAGGCAGTTGAAATAGGAGGAGTGCCGCAGATATGCTACAACAACAGCAACAACTATGTCCGCTTTATGATAAAAAACAGTGGAACAGTTAACATAAGCGAACTCGAAGTGCAGGTGATCGGAGCTGGTGGAATTTACACGAACAGTTCATTGCCAAATTCGAGTTTGGGAAGGGCACAGATAATAAGAAAGAATATCACTTTTGACACTGCTGCTTATGGAAACTTCAGCCAGATAATAATAACACCGAAGATAGCGATAAAGGGCATAAACATGCCGTGTCCTGACCAGAGCATGGTAAAAGAATCAACAGAATTGACTGAGTGCAGTTCGTAAGGAAGAACTAGATAGACTAAAGAAATAGACGAGAAATAGACAAACCAGAGAAATAGACGAATCGAACAAAGCAGACATCAAGAAACATAAGAAAGAGATAAAGACATTTTTCGGAGGATTATGTAAAATGCCTAAGAAAAAAAGTAACTGGCCACTTGTGGTTTTGTTTGCGGTATTTTTGATACTGACAGCATATATGATCCTTACGAGCTTGTCTATTTTCAAAGGGGCTGAAGCGACTGTTTCAGGAACAAATCCTAGCATTTACTGCACAAGATTTGTCTTTGAAGTGGAAGAAGGAAGCATCAATTACACGAACAAGGTGCTTAGCTTTGAAATAAAAAACACCTACGGCGATGAAATAACAAGCATTGGCGTGGCTTCAGACAGTGCGGATGAGAAAATAAGGTATGTGAATTTCAGCAATTTTTACAGAAGAGCAGAAAGAAAAGTGGTGCTGGAAAATTTCAGCATTGAAAAAAGCTTTTCAGTGTTTTCAGCAGGATGTCAAAAAATCAATGCAAAAACCTTTGATGTAGGCTAAAAGATTAATTGAGGTAAGCTAAATCAAGGTGAAGCTGAAGGACAAAAGAAGAAGCAAAAAAGAAATAAAAAACCGAAAATGAATGGAATGCCAAATAAAATAGGAAAGAGAAGAGGGCAGATTTGGGTATCTGCAGTGCTCTATATTTTGATAACAGTAATAGCAGTCACCATCCTGCTTGAGGCAGGAACTCCAATAATAAACAATTTGAGGGACAGAACAGCATTTTCAAAAACAACAGACGCAATGCTGATGCTTGACAAATACATAACTGACGTCTCAGAAGGGGGCCCCGGCTCCCAAAGAGTGGTGCCAATTGACATAAGCAAAGGCAACCTGTATGTGAAGGACAGCATATTCGGGTGGAAATTTGAGACCAGCTCAAAGCTTGTTGAGCCGCGCTCAAAGATAAACATGGGAAATTTGATAATACTTGGCACAAGCTCAGAGGAAACAGTCTCTGCAACAGAATCAGATGACAGCTGCTATTACATACTCGAGAATTCAAGAATAAAGGTCAATATAACGCAGTTTGGAAATGTAAACAAAACTCTTCAGAATTGCAGCACTGAAATAAACACCTCCAAACTGATAAATTATATCGAATTAAAGGAGCAGAATAGCACTGTTGCCGGAACATTCACTTTCGCAATAGGTAGCGATGCTTCTTCATCAATGGGAACAGGAAGCACCACGCTCATGGAAGAAGGCAATTATCTCGGCTCTGCTGTGCTTAGAGCAGAGATAAACTCAACAAAATACAACTACACTCTTGAATTAGCGTTGGACAGCGGCGCTGATTTTTTAACAGCAAAAGTGCTTAATCTAAGGATGAAATAAAGAGGATAAAAAAATACTCCATAGCTAAAAGAAAAAGAAAGAGGAAAAAAAACAATAATTCATAGCTAAAGAAAAAATAATTCAAAACCAAAACCCAAAAATCATTTTTACCTCCCATTCATGTATAAAATAATTGGTTACGCTCGACTGGTTACGCTCAGTCGACACGCAAGAGCAAGTGTGACATTCCTTCGGAAGTCACACGGAAAAAGAAAGCGTGAAGAACATAGTTCGTTGGGCTTCTGAAAGAATGCCCAACTTAAATGCTTTCCATCAATGCTTTCGCAAAGGATTGGTGCTTTACCTT
>CAYQKJ010000044.1:0-6782 GCA_964418195.1 uncultured Methanosarcinales archaeon
AAGCAGGAACTATAACGACAAAACCTTCAACAAGCTCTGTCGTTGGAAGCCCCATTCTTAAAACGAAGTTTTAGGTTTGGGAGGATGTCACCTCTTTAACCACTCTATTTCATCTTCCTCTAATTGAAGTTGTGAGCTTATTGCTTCTGCCATCTTCTTGTTAGCCCTGAAGATGTGCTTTAGGTAAGGAACGATTGATGTTGCTTTCCTTGTGGAGCAATGATTCTTTGCAGCGAATTTCTTAGAAATTTCCTTTCTCAGCTGATAGCGCCTGTTTGCCATCCATATTTTCAATAGGCGTTTTGACTGCTTGTAGGAAACTGCCTTTTCCAGCTTCTTGTCTTTTGAAACTGCAATGCCTGCTGTTATCAGCAGGTTTATTGTCCTGAGAAAACCCCAGTGTTGCCAGGTGTGTATTCTTCCCCTGAAGACATCTGCCTTTGAGAGCATTTCATAGGCTCTTGCGAGGTCCTCTGGATTTGTGTATTCCTTTGGAAGGTTTTCGTCAATCCAAAGGATTTGCGCGTCTATATCCTCATCAACAGAATCAAATGCATCTGCAGCAATCTGGGGGTCCAGACTCCTAAATATTCTTATGAGCGCCTTGGGCATCTGCTCGACAATTCTTCTGTTTCCCAGTGTGTCAAGAAAGTCCTTTGCATCTTCAACTCCCAAGGAAGAGCCGTCTTTTTTGCATCCCTGCTGCGCAAAGGTCTCAAGGTCTGTCACAGCTGCCCTCACATCGCCTCCAGAGCTTCTTGCTATCCTCCTCAAAACCTCTTCGTCAACCTTCAGCTTCTCTTGTTCAGAAATCTCCTTCAGTAGCTTTAGTATTTCTTCTGCAAGCACCTTCTCAAATTTCACTAGTATGGACTTTTTTTTTATTCCATTGAATTTTGAATTCCAGGTTATTGTCTTTGGGTCTTCATGAAATCCGACAGTCATCACTATTGGAAATGAGGTTTCTGATATTATCTTTGCCAGCGCTGATATTCCTCCACGGTCTTCCTTGCCTGCCAGTCCGTCAATTTCATCAACCAGAAGAATTTTCTGCCGTGCAAAAAGGGAAGCCTGCTTTGCGGCATTTCCAAGTATTGCCTGAATCTGCTCGCTGTTTCTGAAGTCAGAGGCGTTTATTTCCAAAACCTCCCAGGAGTTCTCATTTGCAATTGCATAAATAGAACAGGTTTTTCCTGTTCCTGAAGCACCGTAGAGTATGATTGCTTTTTTCTCACGATTCCTGAAATCGTTCAGAAACTCCTTTATTATGCTGATTTGAGAATTCTGCCCCACAATTTCATGAGAGGTTTTCGGCTGGTACTTCTTGGTCCAGGGAATATTTGAAGTGCTTTTTGCTAAATCTGGTTCTAAAGATTTCGATTCTAAAGATTTTTTTTCTAACTTTTCATGTTTCCTTTTTTCATGCCCCTTCCGGGCTTTTTTCCTTTCAGCGCTATCCTCAGACAAAAATCACACCCTTTTGATTGCTTTTTGATTTTTATTTTTTCTCATTATTATTTTTTTATTGCTTTATGTTTTTAGTAATATTTTATATTTCCATTTATATGCCTGATAATCTCATTTGCTAATAACCTAATTTTATGTTTTTATTCTAATCCCCTAACTCTGTAGCATAACTATGCAGCAAAAAGTTTTTAAATCAATGGCAAACTCAATTTGATTCTCAATGCTTTTTGATTTGTTTTTGGTTTTTATGCTGTTTTGAATATAGTTATATATTTAAATATGTTTCCCATGCTTTTCCAGTGGGAAAGCATTATGTGTTAAAATGCGTGCTTAATATGCCTGAAATGTTGCTTAATATGCTTAAAATGTGCACTTAAAAAGGTGTGAATTATATGGAAGATATGGAAGAAAAAACAGAAAACACTGAACAGGAAAACCCAGAAATCAAAAAAGAGGAGCAGAAAGAAGCATCAAAAAAGATTGATATCCCAAAATCCTATGATGCAAAGGCTTCTGAGAAGAAGTGGCAGGAATACTGGGAGAACGAAGGCATTTACAGGTTCAATGCAAGGAGCAGGGCAAAAATATTCTCAATAGATACTCCTCCGCCAACTGTTTCAGGAGCGATGCATATGGGGCACGCCTTCGGCTACACTCAAATGGATTTCATAGCAAGATTCCACATCATGCTTGGTGAAAATGTTTTCTATCCCTTTGGGTTTGACGATAATGGATTAGCCACAGAGCGCTTTGTTGAGAAGAAGATTGGCAAGCGCTCTATCGAGATGCCAAGGTCAGAATTCGTAAGAATCTGCCTGAATGAGACGCAAGACATAGAAAAAGAACTAAAGAATTCCTGGCAGTCGCTGGGCATGGCTGTTGACTGGAACCTGAATTACAGGACAATAGATGACTGGTGCAGGAAGACAAGCCAGCGCTCTTTCATTGACATCTACAATATGAAAAGGGCATACAGAAAGAGGTCTCCTTCGCTCTGGTGCCCAGAGTGCAGAACTGCAATTGCCCAGGTAGAACTTATTGACAAGGAAATTGAGTCGCAATTCAATGAAATCCTGTTTGAGCTTACAAATGGAGAAAACGGGGAAAAAATCCACATTGCTACCACAAGGCCTGAGCTGCTCCCTGCATGCGTTGCAGTATTTGTTAATCCTGAAGACAAAAGATATTCTCAGTTGATTGGAAAAAAGGCGAAGGTGCCCTTATTCAATTATGAAGTTCCGATAATCGCTGACCCAAGGGCAGACCCTGAAAAGGGCACTGGAATTGTGATGTGCTGCACATTCGGCGATCAGACAGATATGGAATGGTGGAAGGCATACTCTCTTCCCTTGAGGATTGCAATAAATCCTGACGGAACAATGAATGAGATTGCTGATAGCTACAAGGGCTTGGGAATAAGGGAAGCCAGAAAGAAGATAATTGAGGACTTGCAAAATAATAATCTTTTAGTCTCAAAAAATCCAATAAAGCACATTGTGAATGTTCATGAAAGATGCGGCACTGAAATAGAATTCCTGGTTTCAGACCAGTGGTTCATAAAATACCTTGACATGAAAGACACTTTTATTGAAGCAGGCAAAAAAATAAAGTGGTATCCCGAGCATATGCGCTCGAGGTTTGACAACTGGATAAAGGGATTGCAGTGGGACTGGTGCATCTCAAGGCAGCGCTACTATGGAATTCCTTTCCCGGTATGGTATTGCAAAAAGTGCGGCGAGATAATTGTTGCCGATGACAAGCAGTTGCCTGTTGACCCTCTTGAGCAAAAGCCAAAGAAACCCTGCCCAAACTGTGGCGGAGAGGATTTTGAGCCGGAAAAGGATGTTCTGGACACATGGGCTACAAGCTCATTAACCCCTGAGATTGCGCTTAAGTGGAAAGAGAATGAAAAGTTCTTCAAGAAGATGTATCCAATGAGCCTTAGGCCGCAGGGGCATGATATCATAAGCTTCTGGGCATTCAACACTGTTGTCAAGGGAATGCTGCATACCAATGAGATTCCTTGGACAAACATCATGATTAACGGCTGGGCTCTTGACCAGCATGGAAAGAAGATGAGCAAGAGCAAGGGCAATGTGATTGACCCATTAGAGATGATAAAGAAATATTCAGCAGACTGCCTGCGCTTCTGGGCTTCAAGCTCAAAATTAGGAGAGGATGTGTGGTTCAGTGAGAAAGAGTTCATAGCAGGCCAGCGCTTTGTCACAAAGTTATGGAATGCCTCAAGATTTGCAATAGCAAACATTCAGGACTATACGCCAAATAAGATTAAGAAAGAAAATCTTGATATGATAGACAGGTGGCTATTGTCAAAGCTTTCCAGAATAGCGAAGGACTGCACAGAAGCAATGTTGGATTATGATTTTGTCAGAGTAAGATTGGATGTCGAGAACTTCTTCTGGCACGAGTTCTGCGACGAATATCTTGAGATGGTGAAAGACAGGCTCTATAATTTCGGCAACTACAAGGAGGAAAGCATAGAATCTGCAAAATACACCCTCTACACTTCTCTATTGACACTGCTTAAGCTGTTCGCGCCTGTCATGCCGCACATAACAGAGGAGATATATCAGCTCCACTTTGCAAAGATTGAGGAAGAGAAGAGCATCCACAGGTCAGACTGGCCAGAATTTGATAATAAGCTTGTAGATGCCAATGTTGAGGAACTTGGCGGGATAGCAGTTGAACTTGTTTCTGTAATCAGGAAATACAAGTCCTCAAAGCAGATGACTCTGAAGCAGGAGCTCAGGGCTTTAGTGATTGAATGCGATGAGAAGATGCAGAAGAAGATAGAGAAGATTTCTGGAGTTGTAATGGCAACTGCAAAGCTCAAGGAAATCTCATTCGGAAAAGCAGACGTCCTTAATGAGAAATTAGGCATAAGACTGAAGATTGAAGAATGAAGTATCAAAAATCAAAGAATGCGATATCAAAAATTAAAATTTAAGAATAAGACTAAATACTGAAGAATAAGATAGTGAAGAATAAGATAGTGAAGAATAAGATATTCTAAATTTAGATATTCTACGTTTATTCTAACTTAAGAGAAATAATATATTCTAAATCTATTGTATTATTGTAAATTAAAAGATATTAAGAGTCAAAGGGGAAAGAATAAAAAATGCAAACTAAATATCTATAGATTAATTACATGCCTCTGAATTAATTAAATGTCTCCTCCCTGTGCTTTTCTGCGCATTTCTTCCTGAGCGCAGGTATATTCTTTCTTAGAAATTGTTTCTTTTGTAAAAGCACTTACGTCCTTGCTCTTTTCTGGAAGAGGTACTTGAAGATTTTCTGGAAGATTTTTTGGGAGACGTTCTGGAATATACGGCGTTTCAATGCTTTCCACTCTGTAAAATTCTGCATTCCAGCATAATTCAGGATGAACTGATAAAGAAGGGTTTTTGACAAGTTCAGCATGCCTTATCATTTCACTGTAATCCAGATTCTTACACTTCTTTTCGTCCAGCATGAGATATGAATACTGGTTGTTTTTCTCTTCACGTGCGATGTCTGCTTCAGAAAGCTTTGTAAGCACAAGCTTGGCAATGCTGCTTCTTTTTTTTATTTCATTATTCATGCTATTGTATAATTCATGTGCGTCCTCATATGTTTCCTTAGGTCCGCCGATAATGCCATATTTGTTGTCAATTAAATCACCTATACCGGCGTATTCTAATATGGCATATTTTGTGATTTTATTTTCAGCATTTTCAATTTTGCTTTCTATATCTTCCGTCATTTCAATACCCCCATCAATATTCCCATGGTTTTTAAGTCAATCTCAATTTTCTTATCGTTAAAATTAGTCCCTAACAAAATCAACTAATGACTGCAGGAACCTGTATTATTTGAAATTACTCCGTAGTAGTGTTTTTATATATAAATGTTTCTGTTATTGCGCGGGGCTTTAAACTCTGCGCAATTTCTTTGTAAAAAGCCCAAATCTCCGAAAGATTTAAATATTGTTACAGGAAAGTAGTAACTATGACGATGGATTATTTGAAAGGGAGCAACTACAACAACCTTTACCCTGAGGAAATTTATGAAAAAATGCAAAAGGAAAAAAGGGTGAAAAGAGCCAAAAAGGTTCTGCTGGCAGGGCTCGCGTCAGTTATAGCTCTTTCAGCAGCAATCGCTTTCAAAAAGCCGTATTACGGGACAAATGCGAGTAAAAAAACAAGTCCTGCTTACAATACTGAAGCGTGCGCTTATCCAAGTTCAGGCGCATCTGCAGATTTGCAAAGCATTTTAACTAAGAATAATCTAGAAAGGGCTGAGAAGATGTTAGAAAGGGCTGAGAAGATGTCTGTTCCCACTCCGTCAGACAGCATATCCGTTATAGGAGTTGGCGACATCATGCTTGGAACGAATTACCCCTCTTCTTCATATTTGCCTGGAAAGAATATTTTGGGAAATGTAGAAGATATCCTGGAAGATGCGGATATAACGTTCGGCAATCTGGAAGGCACTATTCTTAATAGTGGAGGAACGCCTAAAACAGGCGAAAATTGCTTTGCTTTCAGAATGCCGGATAACACTGTCGCTTATTTAAAAGAGGCAGGGTTTGATGTGTTAAGCCTTGCGAATAATCACAGCAGGGATTTCGGAACTGTTGGCGCAACGAACACTATGAATTTATTAGACAAGGCAGGGATTCATTACGCAGGCCTGTCTGAATGCCAATACACAATTTTTGAGAAAGATGGTGTAAAGTATGGCTTCTGCGCCTTTGCCCCTGATTATAGTGGAACGATGCACTTCGCCGATGCCGTAAAAACTATCAAGTATCTTGATTCAAGATGCGATATGGTGATAGTTTCTTTTCATGTAGGAGCGGAAGGAAATGCTTGCCAGCACATAACAAAAAAAACAGAATATTTTCTTGGCGAAAACAGGGGAGACCCCTATCATCTTGCAAGAGAAGCCATAGATGCCGGCGCTGATGTTGTTTTTGGCGAAGGTCCGCATGTGACAAGAGCAGTTGATATATATAAGAACAGATTCATTGCTTATAGCATGGGCAACTTTGCTACTTACGGAATGTTTGATTTAAGCAATGCCTGTGGCGTATCGCCTATAATCAAGATAACGGTTGATAAAACAGGCAAATTATTATCAGGGAAAATATATTCCGTGAAGTTGGAAGGAAAAGGCGTGCCTGTTTTAGACAAAAACAATACTGCCTTGAAAAACATAATTCAACTTACAAAGGCAGATGTTCCGGAAACGCAGTTAATGATTGAAAGTGATGGAACTATTAAAGTCAATAAATAAGGACTATTCTATAT